>JBEAOJ010000027.1:0-12200 GCA_041164985.1 Verrucomicrobiota bacterium
CCTTCCACGGAGACGTCGAGGTAGTCGGCCTGCTCCTTGGTGAGCTTGGTCAGCTTGACGCCGATCTTGTCGAGGTGGAGGCGGGCGACTTCCTCGTCGAGCTTCTTGGGCAGGACGTAGACGCCGGGCTTGTAGGTGTCGCGGTTCTTCCAGAGCTCAAGCTGGGCTAGTGTCTGGTTGCTGAAGCTGGCGCTCATGACGAAGCTCGGGTGGCCTGTGGCGCAGCCGAGGTTGACGAGGCGTCCCTCGGCGAGAAGGAAAATCTCGTTGCCGTTGGGGAAGGTGTACTTGTCGACCTGGGGCTTGATGTTGGTGCGCTTGACGGTCTTGTCGCCTTGGAGCTTGTCGACCTCGATCTCGTTGTCGAAGTGTCCGATGTTGCAGATGATCGCCTGGTCTTTCATGCGCTTCATGTGCTCGAAGGTGATGACGCCGACGTTGCCGGTGGTGGTGACGTAGATGTCGGCGCGGCCGAGGGTCTCCTCGATCGTGGTGACCTCGTATCCCTCCATGGCGGCCTGGAGCGCGTTGATCGGATCGATCTCGGTGATGATGACGCGGGCTCCCTGTCCGCGGAGGGACTGGGCGCTTCCCTTGCCGACATCGCCGTAGCCGCAGATGACGGCGACCTTGCCGGAGATCATGACGTCGATGGCTCGGTTGAGGCCGTCGACGAGGGAGTGGCGGCAACCGTAGAGGTTGTCGAACTTCGACTTGGTGACGGAGTCGTTCACGTTGAAGGAAGGAACGAGGAGCTTGCCCTTCTCATGGAGTTTGTAGAGGCGGTGGACACCGGTGGTGGTCTCCTCGGAGACTCCGCGCCACTCCTTGACCATCTCGTGCCAGCGGGTCGGGGTCTCCTTGTTGACCTGCTTGAGGAGATCCTTGATGACCTGCTCCTCGTGGTTGCCGGAGGGTGTGTTGACCCAGCCGTCGCCATCCTCGAGCTCGTAGCCCTTGTGGATGAGGAGGGTGACGTCGCCGCCGTCGTCGACGACCATCTGGGGGCCCTTGCCGCCCGGGAAGCTGATGGCCTTGTTGGTGCACCACCAGTACTCCTCGAGGGTCTCTCCCTTCCAGGCAAAGACGGGGATGCCGGCTGCGGCGATCGCGGCGGCGGCCTGATCCTGGGTCGAGAAGATGTTGCAGCTGGCCCAGCGGACATCGGCTCCGAGATCGACGAGGGTCTCGATGAGGACCGCCGTCTGGATGGTCATGTGGAGGGATCCGGTGATGCGGACCCCCTTGAGGGGCTTATCCTTGGCGTACTTGGCGCGGATCGACATGAGGCCGGGCATCTCCTGCTCGGCGATGTTGATCTCCTTGCGGCCCCACTCGGCGAGGGTGATGTCGGCTACTTTGTAATCGGTAAATGAACTCATAGTTAAAAGGTTAGAATGGTTGAAATGTTAAAAGGTGAATTCTGAGATGGTGTGGTTCTGGACGTTGTAACTTTTTTATCGTTGTAACATTTTTAACCTCTTCAGAGTTTTGCGGCGGCGAGGGCGGCCTTCTTCAGCGCCGCGGCCTTGTCGGTCTTCTCCCACGTGATGTCGGAGTCGTTCTTGCCGAAGTGGCCGTAGTTGGTGGTCTTCGAGTAGATGGGACGGCGCAGCTTGAGCTGGCTGATGATCTCGGCCGGCTTGAATCCGAAGGTCTTCTTCACCGCGGTCTCGATGGCCTGCTCGGGAACCGTGGCGGTGCCGAAGGTGTCGATATGGATCGAGACCGGATCGGGATAGCCGATTGCGTAGGCGAACTGAACTTCGCAGCGCGCGGCGAGGCCGGCGGCCACGACGTTCTTGGCCACATAGCGGCCCATGTAGGCTGCGGAGCGGTCGACCTTGGTCGGATCCTTGCCGGAGAAGGCACCGCCACCGTGGCGACCCATGCCACCGTAGGTGTCGACAATGATCTTGCGGCCGGTGAGACCGGTGTCGCCCTGGGGGCCGCCGATGACGAAGCGGCCCGTGGGATTGATCAGAAACTCGGTCTGCTTGGTGAGCATCTTGGCGGGAAGGACCTTGCGGATCACCCTCTCGATGCAGAACTTCTCGATCTCCTTGTGGGAAACACCCTCGGCGTGCTGGGTGGAGATGACGACATTGACGATGCGGGTCGGCTTCCCGTCGACATACTCGACGGAGACCTGGCTCTTCGCGTCGGGACGGAGCCACTTGGCGGCGCCGCTCTTGCGGAGGCGGGTCAGCTCACGGCCGAGGCGGTGGGCGTACATGATCGGCGCGGGCATGAGCTCCGGCGTCTCGTCGCAGGCGTATCCGAACATGAGTCCCTGATCGCCGGCACCCTGCTCGGCGGTCTTCTTCCCGTCGGCTTTCTTGGCATCGACACCCTGGGCGATGTCGGGGCTCTGGGCGGTGATGATGTTATTGATGAAGACGGTGTCGGCGTGGAAGACATCGTCGCCGTTCACATAGCCGATCTCGCGGATGGCTTTCCGGATGATCTCGTTGTAGTCGAACTTGGCCTTGGTCGTGATTTCGCCGCCGACCACGACGATGTTGCTCTTGGCGTAGGTCTCGCAGGCGACGCGGCTCATGGGATCCTGGGCAAGACAGGCGTCGAGGATGGCATCGGAAATGGTGTCGCAGACCTTGTCGGGATGGCCTTCGCCGACGGATTCGGAAGAGAAGATGTAGCTACGTGACATGGGGTGGATGGGTTGGTGTTCTTCTAGGGTTGGGTAAGGCCGAAGGTCATCCCGCGGCTTTACTTATGAACGTATTTGTATATGTAAATGGGTATGGCGTCAATTCTCCAATCCCTCCGGACGCTCTCGGATCCGACGCGCCTCCGATTGCTGGCCCTCCTGCTCGAGGAAGAGCTGACCGTGGCCGAATTGCAGGAGGCTCTCGGCATGGGGCAGTCGCGCATCTCGGCAAGCCTCGGACAACTGCGACGCCAAGGGCTCGTGCTCGACCGCCGTGTCGGAAAGAACATCCACTACGCCGCCGTACCCGCCGCCGTGGCACCTCTGCGCCAGGCCCTCTCCGCGGCGGTGGCCGAACTCGCCGAAGCCGAGCGGGATCGCCAGGCGCTGCAGTTGGTGCTTAACAAACGGCGCGACCGCGCCGCCGACTACTTCGACAAGCTTGCGGGGAAATTCGGCCGCACCTATGTGCCCGGCCGCTCCTGGCAGGCGCTCGCCCACGGACTGCTCCGCCTGATGCCCCCGATGGTGATCGCCGACATGGGGGCGGGCGAGGGGACGCTTTCCCAGCTTCTGGCCCGCACGGCCAGGCAGGTCATCGCGATCGACAACTCGCCCAAGATGGTCGAGTACGGGGCCAGGATCGCGAAGGAGAACGGCTTCACCAATCTGGAGTACCGGCTGGGAGACATCGAGGAGCCTCCGATCGAGGCGGGATCAGTCGATGTGGTTCTCTTCAGCCAGGCGCTTCATCATGCGGCCCGACCGCAGAGGGCTGTCGAGAGCGCCTTCCGGATCCTCAAACCGGGCGGTCGCATCCTGATCCTCGACCTCGCCAGCCACACCTACGAGCAGGCCAAGGAACTCTACGCCCATGTCTGGCTCGGCTTCTCCGGCGTCGAACTCCACGCCATGCTCGAGAAGGTCGGGTTCCGCGATCCCGAAGTCAGTGTCGTGGCCCGCGAACAGCAGGCGCCGAATTTTCAGACGATCCTGGCGACGGGGATCAAGGGTGTCTGATTGATCAGGAACTCAGGAAAATCAGGGCTTTTTTGATTGAGATGTCGCGGAAGCGGTAACCCGCGCTTCAGGCTGTCAGCGGATTCTTCCATCGGACCTTCGGAAAGCGGCCGAAGTCAGTGTCAGCCGTATGGATGGTCGCGCCAAGCCTGAGCGCGATTGCGGAGATCTGGGCATCAGTGACGAGGTTGCCGCCGGTTCCAGCCACTTTGAGGAGTCGACGCGCCGCGGCGATGTCTTCTTTGCTCGAATCAATCCAGGAGACGGAGGGAAAGGAGAGCCAGTTCTCCACATGTTCGAAGGCGGCTTCCACGGAAAGGGGATTCGGAAAGGCCATGCGGTGCGTACTGATCCTGACAAATGCAAAGACAACCACGGAACACAGACCGACTTCCTTCTCCCTCTCCAGAAGTTCCTTCCACCACTTCCGGGATGCCGCATGATCCGCGCTGTCCGAGTTGAACGCGTGGGGTAGGAGATTCGCGTCTGGTAGAATCACCGCTTCTTTCTCTTCCTGGCAATGGCCAGCCTGCGGTAGGCATCCGCCTCGAGTTCATCGGCCAGATTGGTTAATCTCACCGGGTCGACGCCTGACATGACGCCCATGGAGACCGGGGGCAGGAGTTTCGGGAGTTGTTGCGATTTCGGTTTGAGAGCGGCTCTCACCGCGTCATTGAGGATTACCTTGAAGCTCTTTCTGGAACGGTGGATCTCCTCACGCAGGAAGGTCTGGATGGTGAGGCTCCTGCGAGGGAGAATCCCCGCAGCGGGCTTTGACCGAGCAGGGAAAGCAGCCAGACAGCTTCCCTTGCTCGCGCCCGAAGGGTTGGGTGGCTTTTTCCTTTGGCCAGTGTCGGATCGGACGGGACAAGACCGCACGGGTATATCCGCCTTCCTCCCTTCTTGGCCAACGGAAAAAATCGCCGCCAACGCAGCTCTCCCGAGTTTTCAGACAGTCTCTTAGGCGGATATTACCCCACCCACTTGAATTCCACCGTGGTGTCGATCCGTGGATCGAGGCTCTGCTTCACGGGGCAGGCCTTGGCGGCTGCTTCCAGCAGGGCGCGCTGCGGGTGATCGGAGGGTAGGGGAATGGTCATCACCGATTTCAGGGCGACAATCCGCCGGGGGGTATCGGTGCTCATTTCCTTGCCGATTGTGACGGTGGTGCCCTTCAGGTCGATCCCGTGGCGTTCTGCCGCGATACCCATGACTGTCATCATGCAGTTGGCGACGGCTGTGGCGACGAGGTCGGTCGGGGAGAAGCTCTTCCCCTTGCCGTGGTTGTCGACGGGGGCGTCGGTGATAAGAGCGACGCCGGAGGGGCCGTGGGTCGAGCTGCAGCGGAGAGCGCCGTCGTAGGTGGAGGTGATGGTGACCATGCGGGAAGGCTAACGGGGATGGTGAACGAAGTGAAGCCGATGCTGTTTTTGATGGAGCCCGGGGAAGCACGGGGGTATTTCGATAGCATGGCAGTTGCATTCAAAGAATGGGCGCTCGTCTGTGAGGCGCTCGGATCGGGTCAGCAAAGCGTGATCCTGCGAAAGGGTGGGATCGCCGAGGGGCGCGCCGGGTTCGGATTTGACCACGAGGAGTTTTATCTCTTTCCGACATGGTTTCACGGACAGGTGGACAAGGTGAGGCTCCCCGGCGCGGTTCTCCCCGAGCAGGATCCCGACAAGGTGATCGTTGCCCATGTCGCCTCGCTGGAATGGGCCGGCAGGATCGATGACAAGGAAGCCCTGCACCGCCTCGCCGATCTCCACGTGCTTGATGCCTCCGTGATCGAGGAGCGCTTTGTCTACGACACGGGAAAGGGCTCCCTTGGTGGCGAGGGCATCAATGTCGCCCTCGTGCGCGTATACCGTCTGCAACCGGCGGTGACATTGCCCATGGAAAAGAAATTCGGAGGGTGCCGCTCCTGGATCGAGATCCCCGACATGACGGGCGGCACGCTCGTCTCCGTCCTCAGTGACGAGGAACATAAACGCAGGAAAGAACTATTTGCCCGCCTGCTTGGGGTCGGTTTTTAGGCTGTTTGGGGTGATTCTTCAGACCACTCGAAGTCCCGCTCTCTCCGCGGCTGAGGCCAGATTGTTGTCGGCAGAGTGAAAGGGCATCTCCCTTTTGGATCCCTCGCACGCCATGATTGCCGAAGACAGCTACATCGCGTCTGCTGCGCGAAGCGGGTGATCTCGCAGGAGTTCCTCGCACACTAGTTATTGGGGTTTAGGGAAGCGCTGATTTAATCAAACATAGAAATCCACCGGCTTAGCCGTTGGTGATGGGAAATTGGCTATGCCTGGACAATGAGAGAGGGGAGCCATTTAGGCTCATCTGCAGAAAGTGTTTTGTTAGCATGCTTACGTGAGAGGATGCCGATAAACAGAATTTTGGCCTCGTACAGAGGCCGCATCTCAAAGCCACCGGCTCTGCCGGTGGTTGTTTACTAAAAGGGGAGATGGTATAACCTATCATTCGGATGCCCTTTCCTAGGTGTGAAGCAATAGATCAGCTTCCTGCCGGGTAGCCTTGGCGATCGGCAAGCTGAGAATCTTCTCGGTGGGCCAGTTCTTGAGGGGTTGAGAAGTTTATCTGGAGCGTTCACCAAGATGGTGAAGACGAGTTAATTGAGCGAGGATCACGCCGTGACGTATGCGCAGCAACGGCCGGGCATGACAAAAAGCGAAAGTCACGAGATGCCGAGGGGTTAGAGAAGGAAAAATGAAGTCTAATGGCTTCCTTCATTTCATGCCTGCTTTTCGTGGTTTCTTCGGCTCTCAATCCCAGCATGCCTGCCAAGTTCCCTCCATTCCTGTTTTTGCTGGTCCGGCCGTTGCTTCGCATCCGTTACGGCTGAGTTCCTGATAAAATTCTCTATACATCCCGCCTCTAATGCAATTTGGGTTCACTCAGCCCGGAGCAGATCTTCAAGATCGTGCGGCAGGGGCGATTGCCAGGAGTGCGCGGTTCCCGAGAGGGAAACCCCCAGCGAACAGGAGTGCAGGGCGTGGCGCGGTAGCCAGAGCCTCTCGTGAAGACGATCGCTGAAACCGGTCTCGATGAACTCCAGGTAGCACTCCTCTGAGGGACCGTAGATCTTGTCCCCCACCACCGGGTGACCCGTATGGGCAAGATGGACGCGGATCTGGTGGGTGCGGCCCGTCCTCGGAATGCAATGGATCAGGGCCATCGGGCCATGCCGGGGGTGAACGACCCGTCGGAGAACGGTGAAGTCGGTATGGGAAGGGGCTCCCTGGGGATGGACGGCCCGCTTGAGCCAGATCCGGGAATGCTCCACCTCACCGAACCTGAGGATCGGCTCCGTGACGGACCACTGGTCCCTCTCCGGCCATCCGGTGACGATCGCGAGATACTCCTTTGAGATCCCGCCACGGGCCATCGCCATGGTGCAGGCGCGGGCGGCGGCGGCATTCTTGGCCACCAGGACGATGCCGCTGGTTTCACGGTCGAGGCGGTTGATCAGCGAGACCTGCCCGCCGCCAGCGATCTCGTAGGCAAGAAGTTCACGCAACCTGTCCCAGAGGGTGACGGGACCTCCCGGTTTGGTCGGGTGGACCAGCAGGAAGGGCGGCTTCTCCACGGCGATGAGATCGGGAGTCTCCCCGAGAATGCGGAAGGCTTCCCGGGGCGGAACTTGGAAGGGAGCTTGATCGGACATGGCCGTTCGTTCATTTGTGAACGGCATGATCCGTCTCGTCAAAGCCTCCCGCTCCTACGGCACCCCTCCGGTGACCGCCCTCGACTCGGTCTCGCTGGAGATCGGCCGCGGGGAATTCGTCGCCATCACCGGCCCCTCGGGATCGGGAAAGAGCACCCTGCTGAACCTTCTCGGGGGGCTCGACCATCCGACCTCCGGCGAGGTGGTGGTGGACGGCGTTCACCTCGAGCGAGCCGATGACCGGGAGCTGACCCTCTACCGGAGGCTGAAGCTCGGCATCGTCTTCCAGTTCTTCAACCTCCTCCCCTCCATGTCCGTCGTGGAGAATGTGGAGCTTCCCCTGCTCCTGCGGGGGGATGATGCCCGCGAGTCCCGGGCCAAGGCTGTGGAAATGCTCGATCAAGTCGGCATGGCCCGGCGCTCGAGCCACTTTCCCCACCAGCTCAGCGGCGGGGAGATGCAGCGTGCCGCCATAGCCCGGGGACTCGTCCACGGACCCTCCCTCCTGCTGGCCGACGAACCGACCGGCAATCTGGACAGTGCCAATGCCTCCCAGGTCCTCGAAGTCATCGCAAAGATTGCTTCACGCCGCACCGCCACGGTCATTATGGTAACTCATAGCGATTCCGTGGCGGCCCTGGCCGACCGGCGCATACGCATGAAAGACGGGCGTGTCGCTCACGATTCCCCCTGATTCCTGCAACGACGACTTCACTTCCCCCTTTCCCGGAACACGTTAAGATCATTTCCAATAGATCAGATTTTTCACCCATGGAGCTCCAGCGCACCCTAGCCAAATCCGCCAGCCTCACCGGCAGCGCCCTGCATAACGGCGGCAACGTCACCCTCACCATCCATCCGGCACCCGCCGGGCACGGTTACAAGTTCCGCCGCACCGACCTCCCCGATGAACCGGTCGTCGACGCGCTGGTCGACCACGTGAAGACCGTCGAGCGGGCGACCACCCTCGTCCAGGGAAACGCCAAGATCCAGACCGTCGAGCACATCCTCTCGGCCCTGGCCGGCCTCGGCGTCGACAACGCCCTCATCGAGATGGATGCGAACGAGCCTCCCATCGGCGACGGCAGCGCCGCCCCCTATGTCTCCCTCATCCGCGAGGCGGGCATCGTCGATCAGGAGGAGGCCCGCTCGCCCTTCGAACCGGGCCAACCGATCCATATGGAAACGGCCGGGGGCTCGATCCTGTCGGTCTTTCCCCACAACGGGTTCCGCATTTCCTGCACCCAGGCCAATCACGACGGCCGCTTCACCCAGTATCTCTCGCTGGAGATCACTCCGGAGGTCTATGCCAAGGAGATCGCCCCTGCGCGGACCTTCGTCCACTACGAGGATGTGAAGCATCTCATGGAGAAGGGACTCATCAAGGGAGGAAGCCTGGAGAATGCCCTCGTCATCCGCGGCGAGTCCGTCCTGAGCAAGGAACCGCTCCGATTCCAGGACGAATTCGTCCGCCATAAGATCCTCGACATCATCGGGGACCTGGCGCTCGCCGGACGCCCCCTGCGGGGACACATCGTCGCAGTGAAGCCGGGCCACGGACCGAACACCGAACTGGCCCGTGCCGTCGCCAAGCGCCACAGCGACCTGCTCGCCATGGCACCGACTCCCGTCACCTCCTCCGCACCCGTGATGGACATCAACGAGGTGATGCGCGTCCTTCCCCACCGCTACCCGTTCCTGATGGTCGACCGCGTCGTGGAGTTCGACGGCGAGACCAAGGCGGTCGGCGTGAAGAGCGTCACGATCAACGAACCCTTCTTCCAGGGACACTTCCCGGGCCATCCCGTGATGCCGGGCGTCCTGCAAGTCGAGGCGATGGCTCAGGTCGCCTCCATCGTGATGATGCGCAAGACGGAGAACTCCGGAAAGATCGGCTACTTCATGAGCGCCGACGAGGTGAAGTTCCGGAAGCCGGTCTTCCCCGGCGACACCCTCTTCATCCATGTGGAGATGCTCAAGGCCCGCAAGAACCTCGGCAAGGCCACCTGCAAGTGCGTGGTCAACGGGGACGTGGTCTCCGAGGGCATTCTTCTCTTCGGGATCGTCAACAAGTGACCCCTCCGATGGCGCGCATCCATCCCACGGCGATCATCGACAGCAGCGCCCACATCGGGCAGACGACGCACATCGGCCCCTACTGCGTCATCGGGGCGAATGTGACGCTCGGCGAGGGGTGCACGCTTCACAACCACGTCACCATCGCCGGCCCGACCACGATCGGGGAGGGCAACGAGTTCTACCCCTACTCCTCGATCGGCCAGCGCTCCCAGGATCTCAAGTACGAGGCCGAACCGACCTATCTTGAGATCGGCGACCGGAACACCTTCCGTGAATTCGTCACCATCCATCGCGCCACCGCCCCCAACGGCGTCACCCGCGTCGGCAGTCACGGCAACTTCCTCGCCTACGCCCACATCGCCCACGACTGCATCGTCGGCGACCATGTCATCTTCTCCAACAACGGGACCCTCGCCGGCCATGTCGTCGTGGCCGACCATGCCGTGATCGGGGGACTCAGCGGCGTCCACCAGTTCTGCCGCCTCGGCGCCCACGCAATCGTCGGCGGCTGCACCAAGATCGTCCAGGATGTCCCCCCCTTCATGATCGCAGACGGCAACCCCGCGGAGATCCGCGGCGTGAATTTCGTGGGACTGGAGCGGCGGGGATTCGCACCCGAAGCGATCCGGGAACTCCGCGAGGCCTACAAGCTGGTCTACCGCAGCAATCTCAACACCACCCAGGGACTGGAGGCGCTCAGGGCTCAGTTCGCCTCCTCGGAACTCGTCACCCATCTCGCGGAATTCATCGCCACCAGCGAACGCGGCATCGTGCGTTAGGGAACCGCTGATTTCATCAGCGGAAAAGGGGTTGAGATTCGTGGAATTTTTCACAGGGATGCAGAGGATAAAATAGGTAATCACCACCGAGTGGTTCTTCGCTATTTTGTGTATGCGAATGGGAGAGGAATCCTGGACAGTCTGGATGCCATCTTCCACTGGCAACCTCCAACTTCGCCTTAGTTCAGTGATCACTCTCTTTTCAAACAGCATTCCTCCACTTCATATACCATTTCCATGATTAGTCTGGTGGAACTGGCGAAGGGATTTTGGTGATAGGCTAGAGCGTCTTAATTAAAGATGTAGTCGTATATCTGGGAGAGCCATGGGGTGATCAGTGAGGAGAAAGCGAGCAGCTGTAGTTTGACGCCACTTGCCGCCCGGCAATTGCCGCCCGGCAAGCTGTGGCACCCTTCAATCTACTATTTCATGGCAGTCTTCCGCACTGCATCCCAGCAGTTTGGTTTTGTGGTGCTGCCCGTGGAGCGCGTCACTGCTGGTTTCCCTATCCCCCCCAAGAACGGCTACAGAATGATTTAAAGAGCTCTAGTATTGCCCTGCTAGGAAACGGCAGGCGGCGAGCGCCGCAAGTGCGGTGACCCCGAGCACGGCGTAGACCTCACGCCTCAAAGCCGGTGAGCCGTAGAATCCTGCAAAGAGCCCCTTCACAATCGTGTTGGCCAGGATGGCGAGCAGGATTCCGCGGATGGCAGTGACCGAAGCAAGTGATCCGGAGAGAGTCATCTGGGAGAGAGAGAGCGTGATGGCATCCAAGTCGATGAGCCCCGACAAGCTGCTAAGAACCATCAGACCCGAATTGCCAAGACTGGCGATGGTCGCCTTGACCGCCAGGATGATCACGGCGTAGAGAGCCGCAAACTGAAAGGCGACGCGCAGTCGCAACGGATTGCCGTAGTGGCTCAGGTCGCCCGTATCTGCCGCACCCGATCCCCCGAGAAGCAAACGCCAAAGGCACCAGAGAAGCCCCGGGAGGGAAACAACAAGGAGTGAAGGCCAGATCGCCGATAACATCGTGGTGCTGACGGCCCCCACCATGATCGCCACCCTCCAGACCATGACGGTGCAGGCCAGCAGGACGGCCAGCGCGCAGTCACGTGACTGTGAGGGGCGCTCACGGCTCTGTCGGCTCATCGCCAGGGTCGTGGCCGTGCTCGAGGCAAGGCCGCCCAGCACTCCGGCAAGGGCGATCCCGTTGCGCTGCCCCAGAACGCGGACCGCAAGATAACCGACGAAAGCCACGCCGGAAACGAGCACGACCATCATCCATACGGTGTGGGGGTTGAAGGCTCCGTAAGGACCCATCGGCTCGTCTGGGACAAGCGGCAGGATGACCCCCGTGACGGCCGCGAATTTCAACGCGGAGCGGACATCCTCGATGGTGATCCCGCGCGTGAAGCGGTGAAGCGCCGGCTTCATGGCCAGCAGGATGATCACGCTCACGGCGAGGACCAGCGCCACACGTTCCATCTCCCAGAAAACAAGGCCACCGGTCAGGAAGGTGACCATCCCTGCGGCACCCGTCGTGAATCCGGGATCACCTCCTGCACGATTGCGCCTCTGCAGGAAGAGCGTCAACCAAACGGCCATCGCCGCAAAACCGGCCACGAAGAAAAGCGGATGAACCGACTCGGAGAACCAGGCACAGAGCACTCCGAAAAGCGCCCAGAGGGAGAATGTGCGTAGACCGGCCAGCACCTTCGCGCGGTGATGGCGGAACTGCTCGTCCCACTGGCGTTCCAGACCGATCAATGCGCCCAGCGAACCGCCCACCAGCAGGCTCTTGAGGAGATGATCGGGATCGGAGGAAAGCATCGGTGAAAAAGACGGAAGTGAAGGATGAATCACAAAAGGCGATTCAACCATCTCAGGTTTTGCCCCTCCACTCCTTGTTTCCCTTTTTCATTTTCCTTTGTTTCCCCCTAATCCCCCTCCTACCTCACCCCGAGCG
>JBEAOJ010000028.1:0-13221 GCA_041164985.1 Verrucomicrobiota bacterium
CTGATAGCACTTCGTGCTCTTTGAGGAGTTCAACGATTCTCTTGAGCGTTCCTGAGGTGCAGTGAAGGAGTTTTCGCCGGAGTCGTGGAATATCAGGCTGGGTGTGTGGCCATTTAGCTCCTGCTTCCAAGATGATCTTCAGCGCCTCAAGGCCGCGCTCGTCGCTGTCATTTTCAGAGAATCTCCATCGATAGGTGAGGGAGCTGATAAACCCATCAAGGATGTGCCAGTCTTCCTCCTCGGTTTGGTTGGGATTCGCGCCTTCCTTCAGGAGCCTGCTGACTACTTTGGGAAGTCCTCTGTGGGAAACACGGCGCAATAAGTAATCAGCCTGATCCGCAGGGATGGGTTTTTTCAGAAGCATTTCCAAGATCGCTTCCCGACTCATCCAGAGTGTTCGCTCGAACGGGGACTCAAGGCTGACCATCTCGTATGCTTCATCTTCAGGATATGGGGAGCATGGAACAAAGGCATGGGGATTGGCCCCCAGCCAGAGCATCAGCGCGACTCCCCTTTCGTCCTCACGGTTCACGGCAGCGTTGAGGGCGATGTCTATCTGCCGCTGCAAGCAGGGAAATTGCTCCCGATAGCTCTTCACGAATCCCAGTAGAGGTCTGGCTTTATGTCGGAGGGCACGGGCCACGGCATTCTCCAGGCAGGGGTTGGCACCGGCTATGATCAGCCGTTCCATCATCTCCCGGTCGTAGGTCTCCAGGGCATCACAAAAATCAAAGCCACGTGGATCAGTGCCGTATTGAAGCAGGAGGCTGACCATGGAATGGTTACGGGAGCGGACGGGGCCGCTCAGCGGGGAGTCGTCATCGCCGTTTGGATCGTATCCATTGACCAGAAGCAAAGCTGCCAAGCTGTGGAATCCGAGATCTGCCGCTATCTGGAGAGGCGTGGAAAGCTTGCGCCATCTTGGATCATCCGACGGGACGCATTGAATCGGCTTACCCTCTGCAATCCACTCCTCCACCTCATAGAGCTTTCCAGAGGTGCAAAGGGTTATGAGTGGCAGGATCTCATCGAGAGTCTCGGCCATGGGCCGAAACTTGATAGGCAGGTCCTGTTTTCGAATCTGCTGGGGTCTTTTCATGAGACCGGATCAGAATCAAAAATCTCGTCAAAATCAAAGGCAGCTCATGATTCAGTACCCCCTGAAGGAATGCAAATCAGCCCGCAGAGATGTTCGACTCATAAGGTAACAAAGATTTGGCCAACGTGACGCTTTTGGGCGCTTTGAGGCTAGGCGACTCAATCGCCCGTAGATCCTTTATTTATCAGGCTAAAAGAGGGAAACGATTCCTCTTGGGATCCCGCCGGAGTTGAGGGGGTTCGAAGATGTTGCTCCCAATCGGGAGCACTTTTCATTCGAAAAACAGTGTAGCATCCAACGGGGGTTTCTGTGTCTTTGCGGTGAACTGTTTATTGCAAGCGCGCAAAATGAACTCATGGTTCATTTCATGCTTTTAGTATAAACATTTCAGTTGAATTGTTTATTATGAATGCTACAGATGAACCATGAGTTCATCTGAGCGCGCTGGAATAATCAAAGGGGTGATCTCGACCTTTTCCAAGGAAAGGCCGATCAGCTCACTAGAGCTCCGTCGTGCCAAGGTGTCCAACGAGCTGGCTTATCGCTATGTGAAGTCGGGATGGTTGAAGCGATTGGAGCGGGGGACATTCGCTTTTGCGGCAGCGGAGCTGAGCCAAGACGGGAGCCTGGAATTTTTGGCGGAACGATATCCAGGCCTCCATATCGGTGGAAAAACGGCCCTCTCTTGGCGTGGGTTGATTCATAATGTGCCCTTTCAGGAAACACTGTGTCTTTGGGGACCCAAGGACGTCAGGATCCCTGCGTGGTTTCAAGACAGGTTTCCATGCCGTTACACGAGTCGGCAGCTTTTTGAAGAGCCGATAACCCAAACGACAGCTATCAGCAACCTTCCGGACAAGCATGGAGAAGTTCCTGTTTCAGAGCCTGAAAGGGCCTTGCTGGAGCTGCTTAGCGAGGTGGGCACGCATCAAGAAGTGGAAGAGGCTCGCAACATCATCGAATTGCTCGGTTCTCTCCGCCCGGAATGCCTACTGCCTCTGCTGACGCATTGCCGCCAAACCAAGGCGGCAAGGCTTTGCGTCCAATGGGCTGGGGAATTGGGGCTTCCTTGGGCGGCTCAAGCGGCTGAGGCAATCAAGGGAGTGACCGGAGGAGCCCGATGGGTGAGGAAACTTGCCAGCGGACATACACTGATTCTCAAAGGATCATGAACAGCCGTTATCTCGACACCGTCAGGCTGCTTCTGGATGTCGCCCCTGAGGTCTTTTCTCAGGATGGATTTGCGATGAAGGGAGGGACCGCTATCAATTTTTTCCATGGCAACATGCCTCGTCTCTCCGTGGACATCGACGTGGTCTTCACGGATCACACGCTCTCCCGGGAAGCAGCGCTGGAAGACATTTCATCCAGACTCAAAGAAATCCACGAACGCGTCGCAAGGAGAGCGATCGCTGCGGAGTTTCGCCCCCTGCCGGCAGGGGAAGAGATCAAATTGTTCCTCAAGCGAGGAGATGCCATGGTGAAAGTCGAAGTCAACCAAGTGTTCCGAGGAACGGTGCTTCCGGTGGTTCGGTCCCGGTTGGCAGAGGAGGCAAGGGGCATGTTCACCCTGGATCTTCAGCTTCCCACGTTGGATTACCCCGAGCTTTACGGGAGCAAGTTGGTCGCGGCGATGGACAGGCAGCATCCGAGAGATCTCTTCGATGTGGCGAAGATGTACGAGCGGGGAGGCCTCACCCCCGAAATCATCGAGTGCTTTGTCTGCTACTTGGCCGGTCACAACCGTTCGGTTCATGATGTTCTGTCGCCGAATAATCAGGATCTTGCCCGTCCCTATGAAAATGAATTTGTGGGAATGACGAGGGAACCGGTTTCTCTTCCGGGCTTGGAAGCCACCCGAGAGCGACTCAAGAAAGAACTGCTGGCGGGATTGGAGTCGCGTCACCGTGAGTTTCTGCTTGGGCTGGTTCGCTGCGAACCTGATTGGAGTCTCATGCGGTGTGGGCATCTTTCGGAACTCCCCGCGATCCAATGGAAGCTTCTAAATCTTGAAAAGCTCAGGGCCAAAGACGGGAAAAAATTTGATCTGCAGCATCAGAAACTTGTCTCGGTGTTTGAGGGCAACTGATCCAGAGGAATTTCCTTAGGTGCCTTGTGGCCGAACCGTCCAATTCCAGCTGGGGAAAAGGTAACAAAAGGTAACAAATTTTTGGCCAACGGGGCGCAATCTGGCGCAAATGACGGAAAGGGCTTTGTCGCCCGTGGAACCAGTATTTATCAGGCTAAAAGAGGGAAAACCCACTCTTTTAATCCCACCGGAGTTGACGGGGCTCGAACCCGCAACCCCCGCCGTGACAGGGCGGTGCTCTGACCAATTGAGCTACAACTCCAGGGATCTCTCGGAAATCTCCGAGGGCCATCTATCTTCTACGCAATCGCGTCCGGAGCAATCTTTTTTGTGACTTTCCTTCACTCTCCGGGCATCCTTGAGCGCATCCAGCCATGGCCTATCCATCCTATACCGCATTCCTGAAGGCCCTCGAAGATGCCGGCGAACTCCGCCGCATCAGCGAACCCGTGGCCACGGAACTCCAGATCACGGAGATCGCCGACCGTGAGATGAAGTCGCCGGGGGGAGGGAAGGCGCTGCTCTTCGAGAAGCCGACCATCAACGGCCGCGTCTCCGAATTCCCCGTCGCGATCAATGCACTCGGCTCGAAGCGCCGCATGGCGATGGCGCTGGGTTTGGATTCGGTCGACGAGCTTGCCTCCCAACTCGAGTTCCTGATGAAGGCGAAGCCGCCTAAGAGCTTCAAGGATGCCCTCAAGCTTCTGCGTAACGGCATCGATCTCATTCATGCCCGCCCACGCAGCGTGAAGAGCGCCGCCTGTCAGGAGGTGGTCCGCCGCATGGGTGAGGGGAACGACGGGGAATCCTTCTCGCTCGATCACCTGCCGATCCTGAAGTGCTGGCCGCAGGATGGAGGACGCTTCATCACCCTGCCGACCGTCTACACCAAGGACCCCGACACCGGTGAGAGGAATGTCGGCATGTACCGTATCCAGATCTACGACGGAAAGACCACCGGGATGCACTGGCAGGTTCATAAGGTTGGAGCCCGCCACGGAAAGCGCTACTACGAACGCGGCGAGAAGATGCCCGTCGCCATCTGCCTCGGTGGTGACCCCGCCTTCACCCTGGCCGCCACGGCACCGCTCCCCGACGGCATCGACGAGATCCTCTTCGCCGGATTCGCCCGGAAGAAATCGGTCGACCTCGTCAAATGCGTCACCCAGCCGCTGGAAGTTCCCGCCGAGAGCGACTTCGTAATCGAGGGGTATGTGCAGCCCGGCGAGATGCGTCCCGAGGGGCCGTTCGGCGACCACACCGGATTCTACACGCCGGTGGACGACTATCCCGTCTTCCATGTCACGGCCATCACCCACAGGAAGGAGGCCGTCTACCCCTGCACGATCGTCGGGATTCCGCCGATGGAGGATTTCTACATGGGGGAGGCAAGCGTCCGGATCTTCCTGCCCATTTTCAAAATGAACTTCCCCGAGATCGTCGACATGGCGCTTCCGGCCGAGGGGACCTTCCACAACCTCGTCTTCGTCTCGATCAGGAAGCAATACCCGTGGCAGGCCTTCAAGATCATGCACGGCCTATGGGGAATGGGTCAGATGATGTTCGCGAAATACATCGTCGTGGTGGACGAGGACTGCGACGTGCAGAACACCTCCGAGGTCCTCTTCCGCTGGATGGCCAACACCGACCCCCAGCGCGACAGCACCTTCACCAAGAACCCGGTGGACAGTCTCGACCATGCGCCGACGGTCCCGAACATGGGTAGCCACATGGGATTCGACGCGACGAAGAAGATCCCGGGCGAAGGCTACACCCGCGGCTGGCCCGATCTCGTGAAGATGGATCCGGCAACGAAAGCCTGGGCGGATTCCTTCCGCGGATAAGAGAAGATTTTCCGCAGAGGCGCAGAGG
The DNA here is from genome assembly GCA_041164985.1 of Verrucomicrobiota bacterium. GTDB lineage: Bacteria > Verrucomicrobiota > Verrucomicrobiia > Chthoniobacterales > UBA6821 > UBA6821. The sequence continues at coordinate 5,061 of JBEAOJ010000028.1, forward strand.
CGCGGAGAAAGAAAGGAGTGTCTATGGGCGCGGGACCATCAAGGCCATGAAGAGTTGATGGGAGGGGCTGTCATGAATCTTTTGATTTCCTCTCTGCGTTCTCAGCGCCTCTGCGCGATCAATTCTGCAATCAATTTCCCGCCGTCATCACCCTGAGCAGGATCAGGAACTTCCTGAAAACCGGGACACGGTACCGTTTCGCGAAGACATCGTAGCGGTCGCGGTGCATCTGCAGGAGCAGGTTGCGGTAGATGCCGCTCATCAGACGGGCGGGACGCATGAGGCGCCGTTGATTGAGGGTCATTTCCGACCAGGCCGACTCCGCCTTGGCGAAGTGGGAGTCCGCCCGCTCGGCCTGATGGTTCAGTAGATGGGTCATCGCGGGGGAGGAGTTGCTTTCCAGCACGTCACGTTCGCTCACCCCGAACCGCTCGAGATCCTCGATGGGAATATAAATCCTCCCCAGCGCGGCATCCTCGGCGATGTCGCGGAGGATGTTGGTGAGTTGGAGGGCGATGCCCAACTGCTCGGCATAGCTCTCCGTGACGGGGCCGGATGCACCGAAGATCCGGGCGCTGAGCAGACCGACCACCGAGGCGACACGGTGGCAGTAGGTACGGAGTTCCTGAAAGGTTGCATAGCGGATGCGCTCCGTTTCCCCGACGTCCATGAGCATGCCGCGCACGATCTCCGGGAGCAGTTGACGGTCGAGATGCCGCCGGATGACCATTTCGCGGAATTCCCCGGGGAGTGCTTCTTCGTGTCCCAGCTTCAGTGCCAGGAGCCATGCCTCCAGCAGATCACGTTTCTCATCGGGGGTTCTTCCCGGCGAATCGGCGATGTCATCGACCGTACGGCAGAAATCCGAAAACAGGAGGGCATCGCGCCTCCGCTCCCTCGGCAGCAGGAATAATCCCAGCACCAGATTCGAGCGTCTTCTTCCGCCGGTCTGGATCCGCAGGCGTTGCGGTGGTTCCGCTTGTGGTGAGTCCATGGGTTCGAGATCCCGAGACTACGTCATGCCGCCGCGGCAATCATCCTTAACTTTTAGCTTTCAGCTTTCTCCTCCGCCACGGAATGTGGCGGGAGGATGACCCTTCCGAACCAGATCACCATAGCCCGGATCCTGATGATCCCGGTCTTTGTCGTGCTTGCGATCTACTACGGGAAGACCGTCGCCTCGGGGCATCCCGACGAGCATCTGCGCATGGCCACGATCGCGGTCTTTCTGGCAGCCGCGCTGAGCGACGGAATCGACGGGTGGCTGGCCCGGCGATTTCATCTCAAGTCACGCCTCGGCGCCATCCTCGACCCGATCGCCGACAAGGGGCTCATGCTCACGGCGATCATCACGCTCAGCGTCACCCGGTGGCCCTACGAACTGCCCGTCTGGTATCCCGTCCTCGTGATCGCGCGCGATGTCATGATCGTCACCGGGTGCGGGGTGCTCAGGTTGCTCAACGATCATTTCGAGGTGCGGCCCTCGCTTCTCGGGAAGGCCTCCACGTTCCTGCAGATGCTCACCGTCGCCGTCGTGATGCTTCAGTGGCAATACTGCGAGCCCGTGGTCTGGGTCTCGGGCATCGTCACTTTGCTGAGCGGATTCGCCTACATGATGGAGGGTGTGCGCCTCTTGCAGGACGGCGGGCACACCCGCCCCGTCGCCAACCAATCTTCCGGAAAATCATGAGACGCGTCGCCATTATCGGCCGCCCCAACGTGGGCAAATCCTCCCTCTTCAACCGCCTGATGGGCCGCCGCGTGGCGATCGTCCACGATCAACCGGGCGTGACCCGCGATCGCCTTGCCGGGATCTGCAAGACGGGCCCCGTTCCCTTCGAGATCATCGACACAGGCGGCATCGGGGACGCTCCCGATCCCGACTTTGCGGAAGCGACCCATGTCGCCGCACAGGCGGCGATCGCCAGCGCCGATCTGCTGCTCTTTGTCGTTGACGGCCGCGCCGGCCTCACGCTCCTCGACCGCGAACTCGCCCACATGCTCCGCACGGGCGGGCGCCCCCTCATCCTGATCATCAATAAGATCGACCAGGAGATGCACGAGTCCCTTGCCTCGGATTTCTTCGAGCTCGGCTTCCCCGAGGTGATGACCGTGAGCGCGGCCCACGGCCGCGGCACCCATGACCTCCTTGTGGGAATCGGGGAGAAACTCGGCGGTATGGACGGGGAGGAGATCGCGGAGGAGGTTCCGGCACCGCGGCTCGCGATCGTCGGTCGCCCGAATGTCGGCAAGTCATCGCTTCTCAACAGGCTGCTCGGTGAGGAGCGTAGCATCGTCAGCAACATTGCCGGAACCACGCGTGACGCGCTCGACGTGCATTGCGATCTCGGCGGGGAGCCGTATGTCCTCGTCGACACCGCGGGGCTCCGTCACCGCTCGCGCCCCGACACCTCGGTGGAGATCTTCAGCGCCATGCGTTCCCAGGAGGCGATCCGCCGCGCCGATGCGGGACTGCTCGTGATCGACGGGGAGAGCGGAGTGACCACCCAGGACAAGCGCATCGCCGGAATGCTGCAGGAGTCGCAGAAGGCCTGCATCATCCTGCTCAACAAATGGGATCTTGTCCGCAAGGAGGACGGGGGCCGCGCCTCGCAGGGAGAGCAGTCCGAGGTGATCCGCAACGATCTCTTCTTCCTCGATTACGCGCCGGTCGTCTGCATCTCTGCCAAGACCGGCCAGGGATTCAGCCGTATTTTCTCGGCACTCAAGAGCGTCCGCAAGGAGGCCGACACCCGGATCCCCACGGGTGAGCTCAACCGGTTCTTCCGGGATGTCTTTGAACAGCACCCCCCTCCCTCCAAGTCCGGCAAGCGCTTCAAGCTCCTCTACGCGACCCAGATCGTGCCCGAGGTGCAGCGACCCTTCCATCCGCCCGAGTTCCTGCTCTTCGTCAACGACGCCGAGTTGATCACTGATGCGTATCGGGAGTATCTCTTCAACCAGTTCCGCGCCCGCTGGCCCTTCCCGGGCCTGCCGATCCGCTTGCGCCTGAAAGGAAGAGAGAGCCGCGAAGTCCAGGATCGCAAGAAGGAGGGCAAGGCAGCCACCCGTGGTCCGGTTTCGTCCCAGGAGGAGTCCACACCCGTGGTTCCGCCCCCCCGTCCGCCCAAACCCCGCAGACCGATCGGCAAGGCCGGTCGCAAGCCGGTCGTGAAGAAAAAAGGGCGTCAGTCCGTCGCCAAGAGGAAGGCGGTCAAGGGGCCGACCGGTCGCAGGATGCGTGCGCCGCGGCGCTAAGAGAGGGGGCAATGGGGTAGGGATGACACGATGACTTTCGACGTTTCCTAATTTCTCATTCTTCCTTTTGCGTTTCCGTCCCTTCCTGTTTTCCTGTTTTCCAGATTAATTCTGAATCTCCAATGATGACGCTTTCCACCACCAAGCTTTACCGCAACTACGTGATGCCGACCTACGGACGGTTCGATATCGCCCTAGCGCGTGGGGAGGGATCGAGCGTGTGGGATGAGGAGGGGAAGGAATACCTCGATTTCGGCGCGGGGATCGCCGTCTGCTCGCTCGGCCACAGCCACCCGAAGCTCTCCAAGGCGGTCGCCGAGCAGGCCGCCCGCTTGGTTCATACCTCCAATCTCTACCTCACACGGCCTCAGGGTGAACTTGCGAAGCTTGTCGTCGATCTGGTCGGTCTGGGAGGGAAGGTCTTTTTCTGCAACAGCGGCGCCGAGGCGAACGAAGGGCTCTACAAGCTGGCGCGGAAATTCGGCGCTCCCACCGGTCGCCACGAGATCATCACGTTCACCAATTCCTTCCATGGCCGGACGCTCGGTGGCATCAGCGCCACCGGCCAGGAGAAGGTGAAGGCCGGATTTGCCCCCTTGGTGGAGGGATTCGTCCATGTCCATTTCAATGACCTTGCCGCCGTGGAGGCCGCCATCACTCCCAAGACCGCCGCGATCCTGCTCGAGCCCGTGCAGGGGGAGGGAGGGATTAATCCCGCGACTCCCGAATTCCTCAAAGGTGTCCGCGCCCTCTGCGACCGGCACAATCTGCTACTGATGTTCGACGAGGTGCAGTGTGGCTTCGGCCGGACGGGTGACTGGTGCGCCTGGAGGACGATTGTTCCCCAAGGAGTGGAGCCCGATGCCGTGAGCTGGGCCAAGGGGATCGCGAACGGTTTTCCCCTTGGAGCTTTCTGGGCCGGAACCCGGAGCGCCGGATCTGATGCCGACGGCAAGGAACGGGGGCCACTCTGCGACCTGCTCGGTCCCGGCACCCATGGCACGACCTACGGCGGCAATCCTCTCGCGTCGACCGCAGGACTCACCGTTCTCAAAGCGATCGGTGAGGAGGGATTGCTCAAGAATGCCAGGGAACTTGGCAATCACCTCATGCGGTCGCTGGAGGCGATGAAGTTGCCGGCTATCCGGTTGGTACGCGGCGTTGGCCTGATGATCGGGATTGAATTGAACGATCTTCCCACATCATTCGGAGGGGAGGGGCTCCCATCCATCCGTGCCACCAAGGATCTGATGAAGTCGGGGCTTCTCGTGATTCCCTCCGGAGAGAGGACGATCCGGTTGATCCCTCCGCTCAATATCACGAAGGCCGAGGCCGACAAGGCACTGGCCATCTTGAAGAAGGTTCTCTCTGGCGGTTCCTGAAGATTTTCTTAATCAGGAAATCAAGAAATCAGGAAAAAAACAGAAGGTCTTCATTCCGTGAAATGTACCATGGATTGCGATGCTGGCTAGGGTGACGGCTGAAGACTTTCAGGGCATGTTGATCCCGTGTAATACCCACTTTCCCGGATCTGCTCCTGTGTCATGGACTTTTTAGAAAACTGGCATGAGCACCTGTGCACGGGTTGTGAATAACTTGTGGGAAATGCCGACTCTGCCTTGCAGTTCCCAACGTGGAACAGGACATGGTAAAAGGGTCCATCGCCCACTTCTTACTTCAGAAAAGAGGAGCCGCGGCGTGGAACATACTCTGTTCAAGCGCCTATCGGACTGAGAGACGGTGACGAAACCGTAACATATGATAAAATCAGCCTCGGCGGGCGTTTGCCGTTTGCGAGGCCAGTATGACCGGCTGTGAATAACTACCGGGTTATCCCGCAACGGACTCTATGCGATTTAATCCGGATTGTGCATTAGGGAGAGGATTCCGGGAGCGGGTAAGGGGTTAAAAAAGTTAGAATGTTGAAGCGTTACAAGGTGGATCCCGAAACCCCTGAGCCTGAATTCGATAAGGAGCCATCAAGAAGTTTGCTGATCATGGCTAGGTTCGGAGAGTGGAATGAGTCCCTGCTGTCAGCGCGTTGTAACGTTTTAACCCTGCAACGGTTTTAACCATCCAACGACTCACCATACGGGTGAACCATCCAGACCTGTCGCCGCCTCCTTATCGCATTATCTGGGTTTAATCAGCGCTTCCCTAAAGGTCCGTGTATTTGGCATTGGAGCCTTTGGCTTTTTCAACCGGATACTTCAAGGCGTTCTTGGCAAGCTTGGAGAGGATGGCCTCGGAGAGGTCGATACCGAGATTGTCGGCCAGTTCCAGCAGGTAGACAGCCACATCGGCAAGCTCTTCGCGGAGACGCTCCTGCCTGGTGGCGGCTACTTCCCCGACTTCCCCGCTGTTCTTCCAGAGAAAGAGCTCCTGGAGCTCCGAGGCCTCGATTGCAAGCGCGGCGGCCATGTCCTTGTGGTTGTGAAACTGCATCCAGTCCCGCTCATCGCGAAAGGCACGGATGCGTTCCTGAAGTTCGGGGATGGAGAGGGTTGTTGTCTGGTCGTTCATGGAGATTGAGGTGAGGAAAGGCCTGCAATCACGGACTGGAAACCCGGGGAAGGGTCACTGACCACGATAAGCCTATGCCAGAGCGGCCAAGAGCTTGGCATGGAGCCCGTCGAAGGCGCCGTTGCTCAGCACCACGAGGACATCCCCTTCCTGAAGCTGGGGGCGAAGCCGCTCGATGATCTGGTCGGCCGAGGGTTCGTGGAATGCGGGCTTTCCGGCCTTCTGCAGGTCGGCGACAAGACGCGCCGCATCGAGTCGCTCCTCGGGCCTCAGGTCGGCAGCGCGATTGACCTCGCCGATGACGACCCCGTGGGCGGCGGCGAATGCTTTCGGGAACTCCTGCTGGAAGACGGAGCGCCGGGTCGTGTTGGATCGGGGTTCGAAGAGAGCCCAGAGACGGGAGCCTGTGTAGTGCTTGGAGAGTCCTTCCAGGGTCTGCCGGATCGCCGTGGGATGATGGCCGAAGTCATCGATGATCGTGATTCCTCCGACCACACCGCGCACTTCCTGGCGGCGCTTGATGCCGCGGAACTGGAGCAAGGCCTCGCGGATGACAGCGGTCGGGATGCCGTAGAACCGGGCGGCCGAAACGGCCATGGCGGCGTTGCGGATATTGAACTCGCCCGACATCGGGATCTCGAACTTCTCGCCGAAGAGGGTGAAGCCGCTGCGTCCCTCCTTCTGCCAGGGCTCGAGGATCCGGTTGCCGGCATTTTCCGAGAAACCGACCTCGACGATCGGGGCGTGGCAGTTGCGTGAGACGTCGATGCAGTTGGCGTCGTCGGCATTCACCAGCACCATCCCCTCGGTCGGGACGACGTTCAGGAGCCTGCGGAAGCTGAGCTTGATGGCATCCAGATCCTCGAAGATGTCGGCGTGGTCGAACTCGATGTTGTTCACCACGACAAGCTCCGGGAGGTAATGGAGGAACTTGGAGCGCTTGTCGAAGAAGGCGGTGTCGTACTCGTCACCCTCGATCACGAAATGACGCGAGGTTTCGGCCTCGCGGAGGCAGGCCCCCTGGCCGAGGTTCGCGGGGATCCCGCCGATGAGGTAGGAGGGATTCTTTCCCGCGTGCTCAAGGATCCACGCAGTCATCGAGGTCGTGGTGGTCTTCCCGTGGGTGCCGGTGATGACGATGTTGTGGCGGCCGCGCAGGAAATTGGCGCGGAGCACCTCGGGAAGCGAGGCGTAGTTGAGCTTGCGGTTGAGGACGGCCTCGACTTCGGGATTGCCGCGTGAGATGGCGTTGCCGACGACGATGAGCGCCTCTTCCTTGGGAAGGTTTTCGGGGCGGAATCCGGAGAAGACCTCGATCCCGCGGGAGGCGAGGAAGTCGCTCATCGGGGGGTATGCCTGATTATCCGAACCCGTGACGATCCAACCCTGCTCCTTCATGCCCGCGGCAACGGCCCCCATCGCGGTGCCGCAGATGCCTAGGAAGTGGATGCCGCGGCGGGGGGATTCACTCACAGGGATGAAGAGGATAAACGGGATGGTTGAAAGTTGCCGGATAGACTAAGGGAAGCAGTAGGCTGCCTTTCTCTAAGGCTAGTACACGTCCTTGCGATAGCGCTTCGAAGTCTTCAACTCCGCGACGTAGGCGGCGGCCTCCTCGGGGGATTTTCCGCCGGCCTTCTCGACGACCTGGTGCAGGGCGGTGTCGACATCCTTGGCCATGCGCGAGGCGTCGCCGCAGATGTAGAAATAGCCCCCCTGCTCGAGCCAGGCATAGAGCTCCCCTGCGGCCTCCAGCATGCGGTGCTGGACATAGACCTTCTCGGCCTGATCGCGGGAGAAGGCCGTGGAGAGCTTGTTCAGGAGACCCTCTTTCTGCCAGGCCTCGAGTTCCTCGCGGTAGAGGAAGTCGGTGGCCGCCTTCTGGTCGCCGAAGAAGAGCCAGTTCTTGCCGGCGGCACCCGTTGCCTTGCGCTCCTGCAGGAAGGCCATGAAGGGGGCGATGCCGGTGCCGGGGCCGACCATGATGACCGGCGTGGCGGGATCCTCGGGCACCCGGAAGTGCTTTGCCGTGTGGACGAAGACGGGAACCGGCGCGTTGTCGGCGCGGTCGGAGAGGAAGGTGGAGCAGACGCCCTCGCGCTTGCGGCCGTTGCTCTCGTAACGGACCGCGGCGACCGTGAGATGCACCTCGGTGGCGTGCGCCTTCTGCGAGGAAGCGATCGAGTAGAGGCGGGGCTGGAGCTTGCGCAGGCACTTCACAAACTCCTCGGCGGTGAACTTCGCGGCGGGATATTCCAGCAGGGGATCGATCACTTCGCGGCCCCAGAGATAGGCGTCGAGATCGGCCTTCCCCTCGGGAGTGACCATCGCGGTGAATTTCGAAGCCGTCGGATCCTTCTCCGCAATCGCGGCCAGGAGC
>JBEAOJ010000029.1:0-6584 GCA_041164985.1 Verrucomicrobiota bacterium
TGACGGGATCCCGGGTGGTTCACCGCATCGCGCTGCTCGGCGCGCTCAGCACCTTCCTGCTCATCGTCGTCGGGGGACTCGTCACCTCGAAGGGAGTCGGCATGTCGGTGCCGGACTGGCCCACCACCTACGGCTACAACATGTTCCTCTTTCCCTACTCGAAGTGGGTGGGGGGCATCTTCTGGGAACACTCCCACCGACTCATCGCCTCCGGCGTGGGACTGATCACCCTCATCCTCGCCGCCGTCGCTCTCTGGAAAGAAGGACGAGCTTGGGTCAAGTGGCTGACTATCGCCGCCGTGATCCTGGTCTGCCTGCAAGGTATTCTGGGGGGACTGCGAGTGACGCTCTACAAGGACCAGATCGGGATCTTCCACGCCTTGCTGGCCCAGAGTTTCTTCGGTCTGCTGCTGATCATCACCGCCGTCACGGGGCGTGGCTTCCTGAACGGAAAGTGGACCCACGATCCGGCGGCCGGATCCCTCCGGTGGCTCTGCGTGGCGGCCCTGCTGCTCACCTATTTCCAGTTGGGAGTGGCCGCGACCATCCGTCATCAGCATGCGCCGCTCGCGATCCGTGACTTTCCCGCCGCCTACGGCACGCTGATCCCTGCGACCGATTCCGCCTCCTTGGAGAAGATCAATGCACAGCGTGCCGCTGACCGGATCGCTCCCGTCAGCGCAGGACAGATCCACCTCCAGCTTATCCACCGCGCCGGGGCTGTCCTCCTTTTCATCGTTGTCCTGATTTTCACGACAAAGGCCCTGCAGGTGACGCCGCTCGGTCACTGGCTTCGCGGATGGAGCCTCCTCTGGGTCGGCGCGATCCTGCTTCAGATCCTGCTGGGCGGGATGACCATCTGGTTCAACAAGGCGGCCGATGTCGCCACGACACACATGGCGCTCGGGGCACTGCTCACGGGATTTGTCATCCTGCTCACCTTCCGGCTTTTCTGCTCCGCGGAGGGGCATGCCCGCCCCGTCACGGCATGAGTGCTGATTCCACCACTCCCGCCACCCAGGAAGTCAGGCAGGCCACGATCCTTTCCGATCTCGGGGAGCTCTCCAAGGCGCGCCTCTCCCTGCTGGTCCTGCTCACAACCCTGGTCGGTTTCCTGCTCGGATGGCACGGCCCGATGGATTACATCCTCCTCGGCGCGACCCTGATAGGGACGGCCCTCAGCGCCGCCGGTGCCTCCGCGCTGAATCAGTGGCTCGAGCGCGACCTCGATGCCCTGATGCCGCGCACCCTCGACAGGCCGCTTCCCGCGCGCAGGATGCATCCCTCCGATGCCTTGCTCTTCGGTCTGCTCTGCTCCGGAAGCGGGGTGGCCCTGCTGGCCCTGCTGGTGAATCCGATCACGGCGGTTCTCTCCTTCCTGACCATTCTCATTTACGCCGCCCTCTACACGCCGCTCAAGCGCGTGAGCGAGCTCAATACCCTGCTTGGCGCGGTGCCGGGAGCCCTGCCACCGCTCCTGGGATGGACCGCCGCCACGGGCCACACGGGACTGGGCGGATGGTTGCTTTTCCTGATTCTCTGGTTCTGGCAGATGCCTCACTTCCTGGCGATCGCCTGGCTCTACCGCGACCAGTATGCAGCCGCGGGATTCCGGATGCTCAGCACGCGCGACCCCGAGGGGTTGGCCACTTCCTGGCAGTCGCTCATCTATGCCGCCGCCCTGCTTGCGGTCTCCCTCCTGCCGGGACTCTTCGGGTATGCCTCCCCGTGGTATTTCTTCGCGGCCCTGGCCCTGGGGGCGGCGATGCTCTTCCTGGCGGGTGATTTCGTGAGGAGACGGACGGCCGCATCGGCGCGGAGGTTGTTTTTCGCCTCGATCATCTACCTCCCGCTCCTCCTCGGAGCCCTCGTCGCCTTCCGGCTCTAACATACCGCTGATTTCATCCCATGACCGCACCGAGACGACGTCACCAATACCTGATCCTGGCCGGATTGCTGTTTTTTGCGCTCGCCCTCTGTGCCCTGGTCGTGGTCATGATGTTACGACGTGGCCCAGCCGTGGCTTACTGATTTCCGACCGATTTTCCCAAGATGAACCAAGCCGCCTACAACGACGCTTCCCTCTTCCACGCACCGCAGCCCGAGGCGCATGATGATCATGCCCACGCGCACCCGCCGACGCCCCCCTCGATCTGCAAACTCGGCACGATCATCTTCCTCTGCTCCGAGGCGATGCTCTTCGGCGGGCTCATCTCCGCCTATCTTGTCCTGAGGCAGGCCGCGGGATGCTGGCCCCCCGATTTCGGCGACGGCATCCATCTTCCCCCGATGCCCAAGCTCCTCACCGGCATCAACACGGTGATCCTCGTCGGCAGTTCCTTCGCCTACCACTTCGCCGAAGTGGCGGTGAAGAAGGGCAAGTCCGGCGCGGGTTGGATTCTTACCGCGGCGTTCATGGGTGCGACCTTTGTCGGCATCCAGTGCATCGAGTGGACCGAGCTCTACCACGAGGGACTCTGGTTCGACAAGGGGGGCATCTACGGATCGACCTTCTTCGCCCTCACCGGATTCCACGGCGCCCACGTCTGCATCGGAGTGCTGCTGATCCTCTGGTGCTTCTATCTTCAGGTCACCAAGCGCTTCTTCACGCCGCAGCGCCACGTCGCCCTCGAGAACGTCGGTCTCTACTGGCACTTCGTCGATGTGGTCTGGGTCTTCCTCTACACGATCCTCTATCTCGTCTGATCAGGGGTATCCCGTGAACGAACAACCGCAGCGCCTGCCCCTCACGGCATGGGTCGTTGCCTTTCTGGTGGCGCTCGTGCTGATCACGGCGGCCGCAAGGATTTTCAAGGCTTCCGAGCGCCGGGACATCGAGGAGACGGCCCCGCTCGGGAATGTGCCCGAGTTCCGCTTCACCACCCAGGAGGGGAAGACGCTGACCCGCGCCGATCTGCTGGGTAAGGTCTGGGTCGTCGACTTCTTCTTCACCCGCTGCCCCGGCCCCTGCCCCGTGATGACTTCCCGCATGGCGGAGGTTTCCCGGGCCCTGAACAAGACCAAGGATGTGCGCCTTGTCTCCGTCTCGATTGATCCGACCAACGATACCCCGGAGGTGCTGGCGCAGTACGCCTCGCGCCTGAATGCCGACCCCGGGCGCTGGATCTTCCTGACCGGCCCGCAGAAGGAGATCGAGGACTTCACGCAGCGCGGGATGCTTCAGGTGCTGGCCAAGGATCCCAACAACGTCCCGACCCACTCGACCCGCTTCCTCGTGATCGACCGGGAGGGGAGGATCCGCAAGAGCCGGAACCTCGATGAGCCCGAACTGGTCCAGAAGCTTTTCATGGACATCGGGGGACTGCTCAGGGAACCTATCTCAGGAACCGCCTCCCCGAAGTAACCCCGGGGACGCACGCTTGCCATGAACCTTGCCAAGATTCTCACTCTCGCTCTCTGGTTCGCCGCCATCGCGGTGGCGGGTGCCTGCCCTGATTGCGCCCTCAAGAGTTCCGGCGGTCTGATCGAGCCGCAGACCATGACCTCGAAGATGGCTTTCTCCTCCAGCACGCTGCTCCTGCTCGGCCTCGTTTTCACGGTGATCGGCCTCATGGTCGCCTACCTGATCAGCTATTGCCGTCAGTACGACCGCTTCCGTGAGTATGAGGCCCGGCGGGAGGCGCGGGCCGACGCATGAACGTCAACGATCTCCCGGCGGTCAACGCCACGCTCAACAGCCTCAGCACCCTGCTGATCCTGACAGGCTGGGTCATGATCAGGACCGAACGGAAGGTGGCCCACGCCGCCTGCATGATCGGGGCGATCCTCACCTCGGCCGCCTTCCTGGCCTGCTATCTGATCTACCATTTCCTGAAGGCGGGACATGTCACCCACTTCACCCACCCGGGCTGGCCGAAGGCCCTCTACTTCTTCATCCTGGGCACCCACACGCCCCTTGCGATCGTTGCACTCCCCCTGATCATCCTGACCGTGATCCCCGCGATCCGCCGCCGTTTCGAGGCCCACAAGCGGATGGCCCGCTGGACGCTTCCCGTCTGGCTCTACGTCTCGGTGACCGGGGTTCTCGTCTACTTCATGCTCTACGTATGGTTTCCATCCGCGAAGATCTGACCGGGCAGAACCGCCCGCCTGCGGGATCGGGGATCGAGCGCACGGGGATGCTCGATGCCTTCGCCCATGACACCCGCGAGGATGTCCTTGTCCTCGCCATGTTCGAGACGCGCCCCTGGGAGCACGGTGAGCGCCAGTTATGGCAGCTCCAGGAGAAGCTCAACGCCTACGTCTCCTTCATCCTCGACGGCGAGATGAAGGAAAACTTCCCCCACCTTGCAGGGAAACCTGTCCGCATCGAACTGCGCACCTCCCACGAACCCTCGGAGAGGGCCCTCGGTTTCCTTGGGCGCGCCCGTGACCAGCTTGGACTCCAGCAGATCGGCCTTGAGGTCGTCCTGATCGGGGAGCAGGTCGAGGGATGCTGCGGAGGAGGAGCCTCCCAAGGCGGCTGCTGCGGGGGTGGTTCTTCCGGGCCGGAAGCCGAAGCTCATGATCAGGGCGGTTGCTGCGGCGGCTCATCCGCCCCGTCGCCCGAAACCCGTAGACCCGAGGGGGGCTGCTGCGGCGGTCACTGAGCGGAAGGAAAAAGGCAGAATGAAGAATGAAAAAACGGGAACTGCCGACATCTTCCCCGTGCATCCTGTGCATTTTGTGGCCATGACCCGGCTTAAGACCCCCCGCTAATTTTTTATGGAGTTCAGCACCACAACGACGCGTCCCAGGGATGTCGACTGGAAGAGGGCGGCGGCGATCCTTTACGGCGACTGGGGGACGAGCAAGGCCTACGTCATCGGTCTCGCCTTCGCGGTGGCCGGTTACAGCTCCCCGTGGCTGCTTGCGGCGATGTGCGTGCTCACGGGGTTGGTCGCCATCAATTACATCGCCATCTGCCGTTATTATCCCAACGGGGGCGGTGTCTATGCCACCGTGCGGCACCGCTCCGAGATCATCTCGATCGTCGGCGCCTTCCTGCTGGTGGCCGACTACGTGGTGACGGCCGCGGTCAGCGCCCTCTCCGCCTTCCTCTACCTGGGTGTTTCCCATCCCCAGTATTGGGCCTGCGGAGCCATCCTGTTCATCGGATGCCTGAATTTCTTCGGACCCAAGCACACAGGCGGCCTCGCGGTGTTGGTTTCCGTGCCCACGGCGATCGTCGTGGTTCTCCTGGGTGCGCTGGCGCTTCCCCATCTCGGGGAGGCCGTAGCCAACACCCAACCCGTCCACGGCGGCTTCCTTCACAATTGGACCGCCTTTGTCGGGATCGTTCTGGCGCTTTCCGGCGTGGAGTCGATCGCGAACGCGACCGGCGTGATGAAGCTCAACCCCGGCAGCACTCTGGAGAAACCCAATGTCTCCAAGACGGCGACCAAGGCCGTGGTCCTCATCATGATCGAGGTCTGCTTCTTCACGGCCTTTCTGGGTTTGGCGATGGCGGCGCTACCCGGCATGCAGATCGTCAATGGCGATGTCAACGCACCCGGGGCGGAAGGGGTGCGCGACTACATGCTCCGCTACATGGGGCAGGTCTTTGCGGGGAATATGTTCGGTCCCGTCGCGGGCGAGGTCATGGGGTGGGTTGTCAGCATCGTCTTCGGAGCCCTCCTCCTCTCGGCGGTCAATACGGCGATCATGGCGCTCAGTTCGATCTCCTTCCTGATGGCGCGTGATCAGGAACTCCCGCCCCTGTTTGCGAAACTCAACAACTTCGGTGTTCCCAAGGCCGGCCTCGTTGTCTCCATGCTGATCCCGGCCGGCCTCGTGCTGGCCGTCAGTGATATGGCCGGATTGGCGGATCTCTACGCGGTCGGCGTGGTCGGCGCCATGGCAACCAACATCGGCGCCAACAGCACCGACAGGAAACTCCCCCTCAAGGTCTGGGAACGGTCGCTCATGTTCGTGACCTTCCTGATCATGGCGGCCATCGAGATCTCGCTCTTTGTCTACAAACCGCACGCCGGAGTCTTTGCGGCCGTCGTGCTGGCGATCGGTCTGATCCTGAGGGGATTGGCAAGGGAGAGCGCCGATCGGAAAAAGAAAGTGGCGGAGTCCGCCGCGCTTGAGGCTGCGGTGCTTGCCGTGGAGCAGGCGGCAAGGACGCGTCCCGCCGAGACCCCAAAGCCTCCCGCCGAAGGGGCGAAACCCGCAATCCATCAACCGCCCCCCCCCGTCGTCCGCACCTACAACGGACCGATCCTGGCCGCCGTTCGTGGCATGGGCCGGACCCTCGATTTTGCGGTCAAGGAGGCCCAGGAGAACGGACAACCGCTCTACGTCCTCTTTGTGAGGGAACAGACCGTGATCGCCCCCGGCGACCGCAGGAAGAAATGGACCGAGGACAAGCAGGCGCGTGAGATCTTCGAGTCACTCCGCGACAAGGGCCTCGGCGAGACCATCATCCCCTGCTATGCGGTCAGCGACGCCCCCGCACACACCATCGCCGACCTCGCCTCCACCATCGGTGCCGAACGAGTCCTGCTGGGCGCACCTCAACGCAGTGCCCTCATCCACATCCTCCGCGGAAACATCATCCGCGAAGTGGCCGCGCTACT
>JBEAOJ010000030.1:0-3478 GCA_041164985.1 Verrucomicrobiota bacterium
GAATCGCCCTACACCGATTTCAACCCGCTCGGAGTGGACGGAGTCTTCAAGGCTCCTCAGGTAGATCAACTGATCGAGATCCTCGACGAGGTGAAGAAGCGGGCGATGGGGTAATCCACGGCGTAGCTCAAGAGATCACTCTAAAAAGTTGCTCCCGATCGGGAGCACCAGAGGACGAAACGGGGGCTAGAATGCCCTCCTATGTTCAACACGAAGAAACCCATTTCCCTTGATGAAGAGGCCCTACTCCTTGATGGGCGCCGCCTTCCAGCCCGTCTGACTTCCGCTGAAGTGGCGGTGGTCCTGGGGTTCCAAGAGCACGATATCGCCCAGCTGGTCGCCTCCAAGCTCTTGATCCCTCTCGGGAAGCCTGCCCACAACTCACCGAAGCATTTTGCTGCCGTTGATGTCATCGAGGCTACCCAAGACCGTGAGTGGCTATCCAACGCCTCTCGCCAGATCTCCCGCTACTGGCAAAGCCGCAATGAGAAGAGGGCGACAAGTTCTCTCGCCGAGCCTCCGCAAGAGGGTCGCTAGGACTGTTGGTTGATCTGTTGCTCTGCCTCGCTGAGGGTGGAGAGGATCTGCTCGAAGGAGGGGATCTCCTTGGCGAGGAACATCGGTTCCATGGCGGCATAGTCGCGCCGGAGTTCCGCGATGCGACTTTCGGGAGGGAGGAGTTTCAGGGAGCCGGGGATGGCTGTGTCGTAGTTGGCCCACGAGGACTCGAAGTAGCGGGTCTTGTGGAGGCGGACGCGCTCGAGCAGATCCAGTCGCTTCAAGGATTTATCCCTAGCGGGGTGAAGCCATAGGGCTGCGACATCGGCGTAGTGTCTGGCGAAGCGGTCGCGTAAGGGTTGGTCGGCGGGGCGGTGATATTCCGCATGGAGGATGGTGGCCTTCTCCCAGAAGGTGCGTTCGATTTCGAGGGCAACGACGTCGGCTTCGAAGTCCGTGAATTCCTGGGGAGCCAAAGCAGCTACCATGGGGGTGATTCGATGAGCGCCTGTGGGTCTCTGGTCGGTGAGGGAGCCAAACTCGACTTTGACCACCGGTGGAATATAGGAACCGGAGGGAACGGATTGGGGGTAGGCGAAGTAGAGTTCTGGGGAGTGGGTCTTGGAATTGAATTCGTAGGTGAGCCAGGTCGCTCCAGGAGATGGGGTGCCGAGGATGGCAGAGACGGCTATTTCCAGTTCGTGGTGGAAACGACCTTGGACGGCCTCGGCACAGGCCTGATCAAGTTTTTTGACCAGTTTGCGGCGTTTGGTGGGAGAGGGAGCTTCGTCAAGCTCCTCTTCGCTCCAGCCAAGGGAGTCGCTGGAGAGCGCGAGATCAATGTCTTCGGAAAAGCGCTCGATGGCTCCGAAGACTTTGGAGAGTGAGGTGCCTCCCTTGAAGACGCAGGCGGATCCAAGGCTGGGTGTGGAAAAGATGCGGGCGAGGAGCCAGCAGACCCAGAAGTCCTTCTCGACGATGTAGGCGGGGATGCCGTGGGTGGCGGCGTATTGGTTGATGTAGACGGAGCGCTCCTCGGAGGGCTCGAGGGCAAAGGATTTCATGCGGTTGCCTCCATGGCGGTAAGATGGCGCAGGTGCGGATGCATCCAGGCTGGAGCTTTCGGCAGATCGCGGATGAGTTGCCTCATGTCTTTGGAGGATAGCAGGCCGCGTAAGTGGGAAATCCTCTCATCGGTGATGTTGGCTTTGCCGATGTTACGGAGTGCTGAAAAGACCGTCGCACTCATGGGTGAGGGAGCGGTGAGTTTCCGGGCGGAGCGGTGACGTAGTTCGATGGTAACGGGACCAGCCTTCACTTTGCGGCTGCGGCCCGGGGTGAGATAGATCATTCGGGCGGGCACCTGCTCGGTGAGGCGAAGTCGGTTCGCTGCAAAGGACTCATGCTCTTGGAGACGGATGCCATCGCGGCGGGCAATGGCGGACACGATGTCCGTGGGCTGAGGCTGGAGTTTGCCGAGCTTGGGGTGAGTCTTGGGATACTCGTAGAGGCCACGATCGATTTTGCGGATCATTCCTTGGCGGGAGAGGCGCAGGAGGTTCATCCCCACGGTCTGAGGGGATCCGAGATCGAGGAAATCGGAGGGGGTAAAAACCCAGCCGGGACCCTTCCGTCGGATTCTGCCAGTGATCTGATCGCTTTTCATAACAAGGGGAACATCTCTTTAGAGTGTTTAAAAAACAAGCTAGTTTTTTTAACATTTATCAGAGTTGCTTGGCTCTGCTTGGCTTGACCTCTGTTCCGCTTCGAGGTCGTGGATTTTTTGCGTGATGGAATGCCCCTCTGTCCTGACTATTCAGGAACAGAGCCCCCCTTGCAGGTCCTTGGAGGTATGATATTTTCTACTTATGGGCCTGTTTCATTCCGGGATGAATCACTGGCAGCGCCAGTGGCTAAGTGATCGGCTTCACAAGAAAAATGACGATCCGCCCCTAGCGCGAATACCGATAGAAAAGCCTCTAAAGCCAAAACGTCAGGCGACTAAAGCCAAGAAGACATCAAAGAAGCCTTAGAAGGGTAGCTCTGAGAATTAAGTGCTCTTGGGATCGAGAAGTTGGGTTAGGAGTTCCCTGACCCGTTGTTCCTCGAGGAGCTTGCCCTGCTGAAGGCCATAGAACTGAATCTGTTGGATGATTTTGGATTCCTCGGATTCCTTTTTGCGGACCCTGATGCGGGTCTTCCAGTCGGAGTAGTCCTTCCATGGCTGAAGCTTCAGATCATAGGGCGTCTTGTCGTTGATCTCATCAATGAGCAGTTGGATGTAGGCGGGAAAGTTGTCGTCGTCGTTCCAGGGGCACTCAAGGCCGATTCGCTCCTCCTGAGCATCCTCGACAATCGGAGTCCATTCCTCCAGACGCTCCTCATCGTCCAAGCTCTCGATCCAGGCTAGGAGCTTGGCGCTATCGTTGCTTAGGTCGTAGAGAGCTTGGAGAGTAGGTTGGCTCCGAAGATCCTCGATGGCCTTGAGAGATGCCTTCCAACTCTCTTGGGGAATGATGCGCAGGTACCAAGCATTGATGCTGCCCTTAAAATCACACTCCATTACGATCTCTGGAATGATCCGAAGGGATTCAAAAAACTCGGTAAGCTTGGATCCCCCGGAGGAGTGGCCGGAGGGACTTAGTGCAGGGAAGACGCGAGCTAGCTCCTGTGCTGTATCGACCCAGTAAACATAGACAGGCTCAAGGCCGCTCGGGGTCGCTTTTAAGAGGTGGTCGTAGATGAAGTCCGTCCACTCATCGAGATCCTCCTTGGTGATACGGTGGAGGTGATGCTTGAAGACTGGATTGAGGCTCGAGGGGATAGTTTTTGGGGTGGCGGGCGTCTCGATGGAGGCTTCCGGATCAATCCGGATGAGATAAGAAATGGGATTCTTTCTGTCCCAGCGGCTTCCTTGTTCCTCAAAGTGGAAATAAGGGGCAAGTTTCCTCTGGAGTTCACGAAGGAGGCCTCCGACAAG
>JBEAOJ010000031.1:0-7802 GCA_041164985.1 Verrucomicrobiota bacterium
CCCGAGCGTCTTCCAGACCTCGCTCGACTGCTTCTGGATGCTGAGCGTCTTGAACCCCATCTGGAGGCTGTTGAGCACGGCGGCGAAGGTCGTGGGCCCGGTCAGGACGACGCGGTGCTTCCCCTGAATCTCCTCGACGACATTCGGAATCCGGAGGATTTCAGCAAAGAGTCCCTCGGTCGGGACAAACATCACACCGAAGTCGGTGGTGTGCGGGGGATTGAGATACTTGGTGGAGATATCCTTGGCGCACTTGAGCACCGCATCGTTGAGCGCCTTGGTCGACTCCTCGATGGCCGCAAGATCCGCGCATTCCTGGGCCTCATGGAGGCGCTTGTAATCCTCCACGAAGAACTTGGCATCCACGGGGAGCCAGACCACCGAGTCATCCTCTCCGCGTCCCGGGAGCTTGATCGCAAACTCGACCACCTCGGACGAGGAGGGATTGGGCCGGACGTTCTTCTCGTACTGGTTCGTTGTGAGCATCTGCTCCAGGAGGGCGCCCAGTTGGACCTCTCCCCAATTCCCGCGGGTCTTCACATTGGTGAGGACCTTCTTGAGATCCCCCACACCGGTCGCCAGGTTCTGCATCTCTCCGAGTCCCTGGTGGACTTTTTCCAGTCGGTCGGAAACCAGCTGGAACGATTCCCCGAGCCGTTTTTCCAAGGTAGTCTGGAGTTTCTCGTCGACCGTGCGGCGCATCTCCTCCAAACGCGCCCCGTTGTCGTCGCGTAGTTCCTTGAGCTTCGCCTCCACGGTCTTGCGGACATCCTCCAGCTTGGCCTCGTTGGATGCAGTCAGCTTGCTGATGGTGTCGGCGAAAGCCTGCAGGCGCTCCCCTTGGTTCTGCCCGAGAACGCCCAGTCCGTTCAGGAGCGTCTCATTCCCCTGCTTGAGAATCGTGAGGGTTTCGGCGCGGCCCTCGCGGGCATGTGTCGCGGCTTCCTGACGGAGATTGGCGAGTTCATTGCCGAGAACGGCCCCCTGTTTCTGATGGGAGACATCGATCTGCTCCAGTCTGGAGCTGATGGCCTCCACTTCGGCGGCACCGGCGCCAGCCTTGCGGAGCTGGATCACGAGGATCGCAATCAGGAGAATCAGGATAAGGACCAGAAGGATCGGTTCCATGGGGAAGAGGGGTGAAGGCTGAAAGATCTTGGAATTACAAATAATGTGTCTCGGAATTCATCAATTCACGAGGGATAAGTGACCTGCCGGATCGGAACCGTCCTTGCCGTCACCTTGTCGGTGCCTATTCCCAGGAGCTTGGCGGCGGCCTGACGGTATTGCTCCATCTGGCCTTCATATTCCAAGGCGATGACCTCGGGCGTCGCCCGGTTCGTCTTGTAGTCGTAGATCCGGGCCTCGACCGACTTACCCCCCTCCTTGCGGATGTGGACCCGGTCGAAGATCCCGCTGATCCATTGCCCGTCGATCATGAGGTCGAAGGGCTTCTCATTCCAGAACTGCCAATCCTCCCCGGGCTTCGCGAAGAGAGCCTGTGCCTCGGGAGTCTTCAGGAAGATCCCGAGCAGCCGTCGTGCCTCCGGACTGCAGGATCCAAGATCCGCCGCACCGGGATCCCAACCGATCCGTGAGAGCACCTCGTGGATCTCTGTTCCGAGATCAGCGGCATCCAGCGCGAAAGCGCCCTCTCTCCTTGGAGTTGCGGAATCGCCGCTCTTGGCAACCTTCCGACCGGCGAGCGACGAGGGAGAAACCGGGCGAGGCGTCCCGGCACTGCAGGCTGGAAGCGGGAGAAGTTGGTCCGACTCGGCGCCCGAGGTAACCTCTTCCCGGATCGGATGTCCCCGGAACCAAGTGTCGTCACCACGCTCCACGACGTCGCTTGCAGCGGGGATCGTGAGCATCAGCAGGCGGGCGAAGTTCTTGGAGCTTGTGTCCGCTTTGAGCTTCCTGGTCAGGACGTAGAGAGCTTGCTTGGAGCGGGTCATCGCGACATAGGCCGTACAGAGCTTGCCGTATTCTTCCTCGGCCCGACGTTCATGGAGCGCCTCACTCAGAACAGGATCAGACTCGGCGAGATCCTTTGAAGGAAGGAGGCATCCCCAGGCTGGAGGCTCTCCTCCGCCCAGATGGAGGATGTCGGTGTTGTTGGCCCCCTTCCCGTCGAGTCCCGTCACCACACTCATGTCGAAGGTCAGCCCCTTGCACTGATGGACCGTCATCACACGGACGACTCCAGAGGCCTCGGCCTCCTGAACGACATGGCTTTCCATGAAGGAGACGAACTCGGAGACAGAACCGCGGCCCGAGCCGTCGTATTCCGCGGCCGCCGCAAGGAAATCGGCGGCACGCCTCGAGAGGAAGGGATTGAGTGACAGTCCGTTGATCCAGGAACGGACGGCGGCCTCGTAGCCCGACCCCGCGATCACGGAGAGGGCGGAGGCGCGGAACGATTCCACCCCATCCTTGAGAAGGCCGCGCAGTGGCGAGGAGCGCAGCAACTCCAGGGAGAGTGTATCCTCGGGGAACGCCGCTGCGCGGAATGCCGCAAGCAAGGCGATCCCGAGTGGGTTGTCGTTGCAGGGGTTGGATTTCCCCTCGAGAGCCACAGGGATGCCGTTCGACTGAAGCAGTGAGGCGATCGCAGCCGCCTCCTCATTCTTGCGGGCGAGCACCCCGCAACTGAGATTTCTCTTCCAGGGCTCCACCTCCTGCAGGATCCGCACGATCCTCTGATGGATCGGATTCTCATCATCCTCCTCGGAAGCGACGGCATCCCAACGCACATACCCCGCGAGACCCTGGTTCTTGGGCGCCGGGAGATGTTCTCGCCAGGCCTCTTTCCAGGCTTCCACGGTCTTCTCCGGAATCCCGAGAGTCGCGGCATGATCGCCGATCTTTCCAAAGACCTTGTTCACCACCTCGATGATCGTCGCGGCCGAACGGTAGGAGACACTCAGATCCTGGGCAAAGACATGATCCCTGCTTCCGTGATCGTTGTAGTGCTTGAAGATCTCGAAAAAGAGCTCCGGATCGCCTCCCCTCCAGGAGTAGATTGCCTGCTTCGTGTCCCCCACGTAGAAGAGCGAACGCTCCCCACCGCTGTCCTGGATCACTTCGTCGATGAAGGACCCCAGGACCTTCCACTGGATGCGGCTCGTATCCTGAAACTCATCGAGCAACCAGTGATCCAGCTTGGCATCAAGCCGGTATCCCGCGCTCGTGATCCAGTCGAGGTTCTCGACCTGGCTCGAGAGGAGATCGGTCACATCGGAGAAGGTCATCCTCCCGCGACTGCGGGTAAGCGCGTGGTAGGAGCCCTCGAACTCCTCCATGAACTTGTGAAGCGCCGCACTCTTCTCGAGTAGCGATTCGTAGAGTGGCTTCAGCAGGGCATTGCGCAGATCGATCCGGAGAGCATCCAGATTCGGTCGCAGGAGAATGCGATTGTTGGCAGCCCCGCTGATCAGACCGAAATAGGGA
Organism: Verrucomicrobiota bacterium; assembly: GCA_041164985.1. GTDB lineage: Bacteria > Verrucomicrobiota > Verrucomicrobiia > Chthoniobacterales > UBA6821 > UBA6821. Next base: position 3,451 of record JBEAOJ010000031.1, read on the forward strand.
ATTCCCTCGTCATTCGTTTTGAACTCCCCGCAGAGCTTGTCGGTAATGAATGTCTTCAGCGACTTCGTCCAGGCAGAGCCAGGCTTGTGATCGATCGCTTGTCCGACCAATTCAGCGATTTTTGCGGCAGCCTTATCGCCGAGCCCCGGATGACTCCTCTTGATCTCCATGAGGAATGCCTCGGCCGCAGGCTTTACCTCGCCGGCTTCCAGGATCCCGCACTTCCCGGAGGGCCAGATCAGGTCGCGATCACCCCAAGGGAGCTCAGGCCTCTGCAGGTACTTCTCATGAAAGTCCTTCACCGACTGAAGGAGCGTCCGAAAGACCTCCCTCTCCCCCCTCCTCCTTGCGATCCTTCGCACCAGATCGAGGAACTCTCCTCCTCCCTCCGACTCGCGGAAGATGGCGGCGAGTGCCTCCGTGCGGGCGCGCTCGAGCTCTGATTCCCCGATCATGGAGAACTCCCCCGGCAGCCCGGATTCCAGCGGGAACGATCGGGCGATTCTGGCGAAGAGCCCGTCGATCGTCCCCATCGTGAGCCGTCCCGAATCGGAGACCAACTTCGCGAGCAGTTCCCTGCAGCGCGGGGCATCGAGCGGCGGCACACTTCCCTCGCCCTTCTCCGCGTTGAGATCCTCGTTGAGCTTCTTGAGTTTCTTGTCTTCGAGAGCCGCCTCGGCAATCCTCAGGAATACCGCATCGAGAAATTCCCCCGCGGCCTTCTTCGTGAAGGTGAGTGCCGCGATCTTGCGGGGCTCTACTCCCAGCGCGAGCAGTTTCACCATGCGGGTCGTGAGCGCATAGGTCTTCCCGCTCCCCGCGTTGGCGACGAGCATCGTGTGGCGGATCGGGGCGCTCATGCGCTAACCTCCTCTTGCCGGGCTCCTTCGCCCTCTCCTTTAAGGAAGGCAATCGTCGCCTCATCGAGGCATTCCTCGGACTTGCCCCCCTCCAGGAAGACACCAAGCGGATCCTCCCACGATTCGGGCATCTGCTGAGGTGGCCAGTAGACACCTCTTGAGATCCTTGAGGCGACTTCCTCCGCGCAGGCGGTTGAGGAGGCGATCAGCTCCTCATCAAGCGGGAAGTCAAGCACCTCACTCTCCTCCGGATCGGCGGCCAGGACGAAGTAAGCGGTCTCGATCGTCTTTCCGGGATAGAGCTTCCCGGCGACCCTCCTGTAGAGCGGAAGCTGCAGATCGACCCATGCCTTTTGCTTCCCACGCAGTGTCGTCTCCGCCTCGGGAAACAATGCCCTCGAGACCGGTTGCAGATGAACCTCCTCGGGAGGCTTTCGCGTAGTCTGCGTCTTGTAATCGAGCACCCGCACGCGATCCCCGTTCACCTCGATCCGATCGATCTTGCCGGTGAGCGGGATCCCGCCGATCACCAGATCGCCGGAAGACTTGCGCTCTGTCTCCAGGATCTTCCATCCCGCGGCGGCCTGCTCAGCCTGCACCCGTGCGAAGGAAAGCAACCTCACCCGCGCCGCCTCCATCTGGACCCTCACGGCAGGCGAGGGATCGGTGCCGAATCGTTCCCTCACCTCGCTCTCCAGATCGGCGAGAACCACCGAGGCGATCTCCCCCTGATCCGAAAGGAGCGGTGTTTCTCGCCCGTAGCGCTCAAGCACCCTGTGGACCAAAGACCCGAACTGCATCGCGTCCATCTCCCTCTGCTCGGGATCATGCTCCCGAAGATTCATCCTCTTTTTGAGATAGAATCGGAAGGGACACTGCAGGTAGGAGGCGAAGTCGGTGACACTGATCTTATCCAGAGGCTCCTCACGCCGCGGAAGACTCCACCGCCAGTCATGTTCGCGCAGGGGCGGGGCGGAGGCCTCCAGGGACTTGCCGAAGAGTGCGCTCACCCGGGAGGGAAGCTCCTCCTGCGGGCACCTCATCAGCAGCGCCGAGGGGATCGAGGGACTCCCGTCGGGACCGAACTTCGAAAAGCTGCAACGGAACTCTTTCCTCGCCCTTGTCAGGCACCCCAGCAGGTAGCTGTCGCGGGCACGACGGGCGGCATTGTCGGGAACGCCCAGTTCCCTTCTCTTGTGGTCGGGCAGGAACGGATGGCCATCCTTGGAGGCCGGCACCCTGCCCTCGACGCACCCGCACAGCACAAGGCGCCGCGCCTCCGACCAGGGAGCTTCCAGCCAACCGGAGATCTCAAGATCCCCGGGCATGGAAGACCCGAAGCTCTTGAGCCGGGCAAGGGCCCTCACGATCGAGGCCTCGCGGGCCTTGAGAGGATCGGGCCACGACGAGAGAACGGGGGAGCATTCCTCGCAGACCTCGAGCACCTCCTCCGCGGGATCCTTTTTCCAGATCTCGGCGACCAGATCACGCGGTCCCATGGCAAGCACACCGGCGATTGCTTTTTGAAACGCGGTCACGTCCGTCCGAGAGGCGCCCTCGATCCCTCCGGGGGGGATCGGCGCTTCGGGAAACGTCTCGGCAAGCAGTTTCAGGGTGAGCGCGTCGCATGACTCCAGCAGTCGTTCATGGGAGAGGCCGCACCTCGATCCGACCCATCCGGCAAAGCGCGGGGTCTCCAAGAGCCTGCGCAGCGTGCGGAGGGAACGCTCCCTTCGGAAATCAATCCATCCCGCCGCAACCACCGCCGCCTCCGTCCTCGCGAGCGGCTCCCCTTCGGGAAGGTAGGGACTCCCTCCCCGACGGAGCACCTCGGCCTGGAATGCGGGAGCGAGGTCGGGATCCCCGAGCACGAGTGCATGATCGCCCCCTGCCTCGGCCAGAAAATCAAGTGCCAGGGAGGCCTCCTCCGCCGGATCCTTCGCCATCACGATCTGCCGAGGGGAGATCGGGATCTCCGAGTCGATCCATTGACGCGCTTCGGGACGGCCCCATGCATCGAATCCCCCGCCCCATCCGCCTGATTCGCCAGATCCGCCCGACTCATCAAGCCCCTCGGGCTTCCAGACAAGCACCTTGACCGGGATCCCCTGCTCCAACAGTGCCGCAGCCCTCCTGCGGGCGGCCTCCGGCAGATCGGGAATGCACGCGATCACCAGGGCCCTGGTGTCGCCGGGAGGATTTTCCCAGGCCTTGATCCTTGCCTCATTGGGATCCCAGAGCGTGTGGCGCTTGAGCTCGTCGAGATAGAGTCGATAGAGGGGGGCGATTTCCTTCCAGCGCTCCTCGTCCTCGGAGCAGACCTCGGGAATCCTCGGAAGAAGCGGCGTGATCCCACCCTCCGCGAGCAGGTCGCAGAGATCGCAGAGCATTCCGGCCGTCGAGAGGATCGCCTGCTCCCCCTCGAGCACCTCACCCTTCGGGAAGAGATGCTCCATCCTGGAGCGCTCAGTCTTCTGGAGAACAAGACCCCACGCCGCCTCCCGGTCACTCCGCGACGCCAGAGGCCCCTTCGGAAGGAGAGCCTTCATCGGCGATGAAAACTTCGGGGAAAGAACACCCCCTCCCCTCCCGGAGGATAGCAGGGCGAGTTGATGCCTGATCCTGCGCGCCGCACCGGCAGTGGGCACCCAGACCTCCGTGCCACTCAGGTCGCAGGGCAGGAAGTCGCAGTCATCCAGAAGCGCCTCCGCCACCTGCTCCGCGAGGGATCCGGACTTTTTCAGGAAGAGGAGTCGGGGGTTGGCCATGACGTTTCGTGATAGAATAGGGAGAGCAATCTATCAGGGCAACCAGGTCGTAGAGTGTCCTAGGCCCTAGAAAAAAGTTTTAGGCTGAAGGCCTTTAGACTGTTGGGTTGTTGGGCTTTTAGGGGAAGACGGCTGGCAGAGTCGAAAGTTGAATAGGCCTGCAAGCTTGGATAGAGAGCAAGGCGGTCCAGCAAAGGGGGGAAAGCCCTACGCCGATCGCGGAACAATACCTAGATCGCCGGCCTGATCTTGGAACTCCATTTGCTTTTCCAAGAATATCCCGCAAATTGATATGATCCGGGGGGGTCGTTAACTGCTCTCCCGGCAGAACCCCCATCATGAAACAGACCTCCAACAAGCGCCCGGGACGGTAAAGGGAATGCTGATAGCGGTTATCCCTGAGGTGACGGCAAGGGCTCAGCGATAGACTTGTCGCCTATGTCCCACCGACACCACGAGGACGACGAGTTGATGATCCTGTATCTGGCAAAGGATGCGGTAATCACCAACGCGGTATCTCCATAGTCCGGAGAGATCTGCCTTGAGCGCTTTTCCAAAGCGACGGGGGCTTTCGGGGGAAGCGATCCGCTCGTCGAGGTAGCCCAGGATTTCCCGCTGGGCTTGGCGACCGAGTTTTTTGAGCTGCTTGCGGGCAGTCTCGTTAAAACTATAGGCCCAACTCACGCTTGATCTCGTCGGATGTGTAGATGCGGCCGCCTTTCTT
>JBEAOJ010000032.1:0-3587 GCA_041164985.1 Verrucomicrobiota bacterium
AGAGCTGAAAGGGATGACCTTGCTCTCGTATTCCTCCAATGGAGGAAGCGTCACCTGAGCCCTGCGAGCATAGGCACGGTGGACGGCTTTGCTGTTGTGGCCTAGGGCCTTTTGCGCAAAGCGCTCGGGGTATCCGGCAACCTGGGCACGCTCGGCCCAGGCGTAGCGGTAGGAGTGCAGGGAGATTCCTTTGATGCCAAGGCCATCGCAACGTTGCTTGAACTCGGTTGCCCGGTCACCTGCTCGCACGGTTGCTAGATAGGGGAAAAGGAGTCTCTCCTTGGGTAGGTCTTTAAGGATCGCTTCGACCTCCTTGCCGAATCGGATCTGAGTGGGCTGTACGCTCCTCCACTTGGTCTTCATGCGGAAGAAGGTGATGACTTGGTTATCCCAGTCCACATCTTCGGCCTTCAGGCTGGCCAGGTCGGACTGGGATGCCCCAAGGTGCCATGCCAGCTTGTAGAAGGCTTTGCGTTCTGGATTGTGTTCCCGCTCGACGATGCGTGTGTGTTCCTCAAGGGTGATGCCGCGCTTTTCCTTGAAGCGGATCACCGGCCATTGGCGCTTCGGCATGATCGGCCAGGCGATCCATCCCATATCGAGGCAGAAGTTGTGGAGTCGCCGCAGGAAGATGTTGGTGGAAACCGTTCCGTTCTTAACGCAGCTGAGAAGTTCCTCCGGCTGAGTCTCGATGAGAATCTTGGGCAGCAGGGGCTTGATGGCCTTGTCCTTGGAAAACGTGGTCCAGCGTTTGAGGTTGGCCCCTGCCTTCATTTCAAGGTGGGACTGAAGGGCATTACCCCACGTGCGAGTTGTTACACCGGAGTCGCTGCCTGCCAGGTAGGCCCTGGCGATCTGCAGATTGAGCATCGGCTGGCGGATAGCCGTGTTCTTGTGCTGAACGATCTGCTCGGCTTCGTCGGAACTGATTTTGCCGAGGCTTGTCCGTGAGCCGGTCTGCGTGTCGACGCAGTAGTAGGTTCCTCCACGGGTTCCCCGGCGGATGAGTCGGTAACGTTTTTCATGCGATTGGGGCAATCGCGATGTTGAACGAGCCGATCCCCGGGTTGTTACCGAGTAGTGGGCGAGTCACCACCCGCACTCGGTGACTAGCCCCAAAACGGTTTTTTTGGTGTCCGTTTTGGTGTCCGTTTGGTGTCCGCTACCTCTAGAGCCTGTGTTTATGGGGCTCTAGGAGGTGGAGGCGGGGGACGGAATCGAACCGTCGCATGGGGCTTTTGCAGAGCCCGGCCTTACCACTTGGCTACCCCGCCGTTACCATTGCTGGGTAGCCAAACTACACACAAGGAGCCCTTCGACACAATGAAGAGTTAAGGAAGCGCTGATTAAATCGCATAGAGGCCGTTGCGGAAAGAATTGGCCGCGGGCAAGGCGGCTTGGCACGAGCATCCCCTCAGCGGGCTGTAAGTGCCAAGCCAACGCAGCCCCCGGCCTGTTATCACCGCAACCCGAAGGGCTGAAGCCATTTGTCGATTTTTGTGGCGTTGCTTGCTTGGGCGAGATCGCTGCGGGTATCGCCCAGCGCTCGCGCCTTCAAAAATCAGCAAATGCTCTTCAGCGACCATCATGGGATTTAATCAGCGCTTCCTTAAGGGGCAAGGTAACTTCCCAAGGGGAAATGCTTACCCTTAAGTTCAACCCATAGTCAGCCCGATTCTGGATGCGTGGCTTTCACAGAGATGCCTGAGGGATTGGTGCTCCGGTGCGGCAAGCGCCGGGTCCCCGGAAAGAATCCGCTCCGCCTCAGCGGCGGCCACGGAAATGAGATCGGCATCGCGGTAGAGATCGGCAACGCGGAGCGGAGGGAGGCCGCTTTGCTCGGTTCCAAGAATGTCACCGGCACCCCGGAGGCGAAGATCCTCCTCGGCGATGACGAAGCCGTCATTGCTCTTCTCCAGGATCCGCAGGCGTTCCATCGACTCGGGATTGCCGCTCCCCTCCATCAGCACGCAGGTGGAGGTGTGGGTGCCTCGTCCGATGCGTCCGCGAAGCTGGTGAAGTTGGGCAAGGCCGAACCGCTCGGCGTTCTCCACAAGCAGGAACGTGGCGTTGGGGATGTCGACGCCGACTTCGATGACGGAGGTGGTGACAAGGACCTTGGTCCTGCCGGTGCGGAAGGTCTCCATGACGTCTTCCTTTTCCGCGGCTCCCATGCGTCCGTGAAGCAGCGAGCAGGGAAAGGGGGCCATTCGTTCCATCCAGGCGGCGATCTCGGCCTCCGCGGCCTTCGCGGCAAGTTTTTCCGACTCCTCGATCAACGGGTAGACAACGAAGGCCTGCCTCCCTTTTTGGAGTTGTGCCCTGAGGTAGGCGATGATCTCGGGTAATTTCTCAGAGCCGCGGGCGGCGGTGCGAAGGGTGCCTCTGCCGGAGGGGCGCTCGTCGATGATCGAGAGGTCGAGGTCCCCGTAAACGGTCTGGGCCAGCGTTCTGGGGATCGGCGTCGCGGTCATCACGAGCACATCGGGAGCCGATGCCAAGGCGGCGAGCCTCGCCCGCTGGAGGACGCCGAATTTGTGCTGCTCGTCGATGACGACCAGGCCGGCCTGCGCCATGGCCTCCTCATCGTGAAGGAGTGCATGGGTTCCGATCAGTGCCGGGGAGTTCTTTCCGTCGGACATCACCGGATGGTTTTTTCCTTTCCTGGATCCCGTTATCAGGCCGACCGGGATACCGAGAGGTCCGAACCAATGCTGGAAATTCCTGAAGTGCTGCTCGGCCAGGATCTGGGTCGGTGCCATCAGGACCGCGCGATGTCCCGACTCGATCGCCAGAAGCATCGCCGCCGCCGCGACCACGGTCTTCCCCGATCCCACATCACCCTGCAGAAGGCGGTGCATCCGATGAGGCCTCGCCATGTCGGAGCGGATCTCATTCAGGGCTTTTCGCTGCGCGCTTGTGAGCGTGAAGGGAAGATGGCGAAGGAAGGCTTCAAGACGCGCTCCTTCCGGTTTCTTTGCCGCGCCCCGAGGACGGCGTGCCTCTTGGCGTCGCAGGGTGACCAGGGTCTGCACTCCGAGGAGTTCGCGGAGGGCAAGTTCCCTGCGGGCGGGCTCCAGCTCTTCCGGTTCCGAGGGAAAATGAATGTTCCTGAGAGCCTGTGACCAGTCGGACTGCCTCTTTGGAAGCGGATCGGTCCAGCCCTTCCAGTCGGTCTCGGCCAGCGCCCGGTGGATCAGTCCCCGCATGACCCGGACACTGATTCCTTCGCCTGCGGGATGAACCGGGACGATGCGGTCGAGGTGGATGCTCTGCCTGTCCTCCTCGGTGACGAGCTCGAACTCCGGATGCTCCATCATGAGGCGTTTCCCGCGCAGACGGACCTTCCCATGGACGATCAGGCGGCTTCCTGAAACGACCGTCTTCTGGACATGGAAGAGATTGAACCACCGTAGTGTGATTCTCGGGGAAAGCGCGGAACCCGGCGTTTCCTCGATCTCGGCCTCGAAGCTGCGCATCCTCCCGAAACGACGAAAGACCGTCTTTCCGACCGTCCCGCTGAGGCAGAAGGATCGATCGCTTTCCGAGTCCGGGAAATGATCGAAGCGTCTCCGATCCTCGTGACG
>JBEAOJ010000033.1:0-3618 GCA_041164985.1 Verrucomicrobiota bacterium
GTTGAACCAAGCTCCCCAGAACCATCCTGCGCGGAAGCGAGCCGAAACTCGACTCCCGCGCAGGGGTTCCGAGGGCACCCGCACCCCCCGGCACGGTTACCCTCAAATCGGTCAATACTAATTGGAATCAGGATTCCTGATTTCGGGAGAATCTTTGCGGAACATGTAAATCATGGCGAAGCACGCGAACCCGATCGTGCAGACGACGCAGCCCGCTCCAATGAGGGCCAGGATGTTCTTGGTGGCTTCAAACACGTGGTATTAATAGCGGCATTTCTGATCCTTGAAATCCCCCCACATAAGGGGGGTGGGGGGTGGAAGCTACCATCCGATCGGAATGTCAGCAGCCCATCATGCCTTAAGGAACCGCTGATTAAATCGCATAGAGGCCGTTGCGGGAAGAATTGGCCGCGGGCAAGGCGGCTTGGCACGAGCATCCCCGCAGCGGGCTGTAAGTGCCAAGCCAACGCAGCCCCCGGCCTGTTATCTCCGCAACCCGCAGGGCTGAAGGCATTTGTCGATTTTTGCCGCGTTGGTCGCTCGGGCGAGACCGCTGCGGGTATCGCCCAGCGCTCGCGCCTTCAAAAATCAGCAACTGTCCTTCAGCGGCCTTCATGGGATTTAATCAGCGTTTCCCTAACCCCCCCCTTTCCAAGGGGGGTTCCCATTTTTGCCTTCTGCCAATATTGGTTAACGCTTGTCATGGGGAGCGCCTTTTCCCCAAAAAAACCCTTCCCACCATGTCGTTGCGTTGCCTGATTGTTGAGGATCAGCTGATGATCCAGCAACTGCTCTCCATGGTACTTGCCAACGTGAAGGGACTGAAGGTGGTGGCGACGGCCTCCACCGTGGCGGAGGGGATCGCGGCATGCGAGGCCCACCACCCCGAACTACTCCTGCTGGATCTGGCGTTACCCGATGGAAACGGGGTGGCGGTCGCCAGGCATCTGATCAGCGTCAACCCCTCGGCACGCATCATCATCCTCTCGGGGGAGACGAGCACCTTCGTCTGTCCCGATGACCTGGGCCCCCATATCCAAGCCGTGCTGAGGAAGGAGCAGGCCTACGACGAGCTGACCCGTGAGATCAGGGAACTTCTCCCGGTCACGGAGGAGATCCCCACGGGTGACTCGCTCCATGAGGTGCTGGGCAGGCTCAGCCCCAAGGAGGGGGAGGTCTTCACGCTGATCGGCAAGGGGATGCTGACCAAGGAGATCGCAGCTCATCTCGGCATCTCCGTCCACACGGTCCAGGGTCACCGCAAGGAAATCTCGCGGAAGCTGGGAACCATCGGCAATCAACTCACTCTCAAGGCCCACGAATACGCCCTCACCTCTCAGGGCAAGGCGTGACGGTGCGCCGGACAGATCAGCCATCGACAGGGCGTCCCTGCGGAGATAAAGGAAATCGCTGATGCCGTTGTTTCCCGATCTCTTCCCGTGGGTGCGCACGCAGGGCACCCGCTCCCTGGTGCTGGCGGTTCTGTTCTTCGCGTTCGGCCACGCGAGTTTCCTGGTGCAGGTGGAACACGGGGTGGTGACTCCGGTGCTCTTCGCCTCGGAGGGGATCGCGCTGGCCTTGGCGATCCGGTACGGTGCAGGCGTCTGGCCGGGGATCTTCGCGGGACAGATGCTCCTCGCCCTCTCACGCGGTCTTCCGCCCGCCGTCTCCCTCTCCATCGGTGCCTCGGAAAGTCTGGAGGCTGTCCTCGCGGTCTTCCTCGTCCGCCGGCTCGGGATCGACCCTCAATTGAAAAAAGCGAGGGATCTGGCGCTGCTGTTTCTGCTGGTTGCCCTCGTGCTCCAGCCCTTCAGCTCCACTGCCGGCAATCTGGCCCTCTATCTGGACGGGACGATCCCCGACATGCGGGGATTCCTCACGGCCTGGTTCAACTGGTGGATCGGCGATGTCATGGCCCAGACAACGGTGACCCCGCTCCTGCTGGTTGCGTTGTCCGGACGGATAAGTCGGAGGCATCTCGCCCATGATCTGCTCGTCAATCTGGCAATCCTGATCCCCACGGTGGTCGTCACCAACAGCGTGACGGAGAGATTCGGATTGGCATCGATGTGGATCCTCTATGTGCCCGCCGTGATTCTCATCGCGATCTTCCGTGGTCTGGCGGCATCCTGCATCAGCGGGATCATCGTGGCCGTCTGCACCATCTATGCCACGAATCACGCCCTGGCGCCGTTATTCAGGGAGGGTTACCACGGGATCCTCGACCTGAATGTCTTCATCCTGGGTCTCACGATGACCGGCCAGTTTCTGGCGATCCTGCTGGAACAGATCCGCAGGCAGGCATCGCTGGAAAAGGAGCTCCTTGAAGCCAGGGGCAAACTCGAACGCACCGCCTACGAGCTGACCGACAACATCCCCGTCGGGACCTACACGATGGTGCAGCCTGCCGGAGGCGGCATGGCCTTCTTCTCCTTCCTGAGCACCCGCTTTCTGGAACTCACGGGTCTCGGGCGCGAGGAGGCGCAGTCGGATCCGATGAAGGCCTTTGCCTGCGTGCACCCGGAGGATCGTGACGAGTGGGTGCGCAAGAACGCCCATGCCTTCGAGCATGTGCTTCCTTTCAACGAATCCTGCCGCATCATCGTCAACGGCGAGCTCAGGTGGGTCACCGCGGAATCCAAACCCCGCAGGCTTCCGGACGGCTCGGTGGTCTGGGAGGGCGCGCTCACCGACATCACGGCACGCAGGCTCGCGGAGCAGAAGCTTGCCGAGAGCGAGGCGCAGCTGCGCAGGATCCTCAACAACATTCCGATCCCCCTGGCCTGCAGCACGCTGGAGAAGGAACCGCGCAACACTTTCCTGAACGAGCAGTTCACGAGGACATTCGGCTACACCCTCGGCGACATCCCCACTCTGGCCGACTGGGGAGTGATGGCCTATCCCGACGAGGAATACAGGAACAGGGGCTTCGCCTTATGGAATCAAGCCGTGGAGAAGGCCTCCCTCAACCGAGGGAACGTGGGGTCGATGGAATACCAGGTCACCTGCAAGGATGGCAGGAAGCGCGACGTGCTCATCAATGCGGTCGTCATGGAGGAGATGCTGGTGGTCTGCCTCCTCGACGTGACCGAACGCAACAGGATGACGGCGGCGCTGGATGAGTCACGGATCAGGGAGATCCAGAACGAGACGGAGCAGCGCCGGAAGATGCAGCAGAAGCTGCTCTCGAGTCTTTCCGCCTCAGCCGTCGCGCACGAGATCAACCAACCCCTCGCCTCGATCGTGATCAACTCGAGGCTGGCCCTGGAGAAACTGGCCTCCGGAGATGAGACCGGGCATGGGGGGGAGATCCGCAGCATTCTGGAGAATCTTGTCAAGGAGTCCGACCGCGCGCTCTCGACCATCGAGAAGATGAAGGTCCTCATGCGCAACGTGCAGACCGATCACAAGCCGGTACGCCTCCCGACGGTCGTGAGGAGTTCCCTGCTCCAGTTCAAGACTCCGTTCGCAGACTCCCGCATCAGTGTCGCCGCAGAGGGGGATGAGAGCGTGTCGGTCGTGGGCGACGACGCCCAGATCCAGCTCGCCCTGATCAACCTGATCAGGAACGCCATCGAGGCGATCGACCATGCAGGGAGCTCGCACCGCGAAATCTCC
>JBEAOJ010000034.1:0-13433 GCA_041164985.1 Verrucomicrobiota bacterium
TCCCGATCTCACGATGGAGGAACTCCTCGGGATTTTCCCCGGAGCACGACGCACGCTCTTCCAACTCCATCATATCGGCGGCTGCAGCAGTTGCGGATTCTCCCCAGCCGAAACACTCGCCCAGATCTGCGCAAGGAACGGCGGACTCGATCCCGCAACCGTTCTGGGAGAGATCCGCGAGGGCCATCTTAAGGATGAGGCGCTCCTGATTTCTCCCGTCGACCTTCATTCACGGCTGAAGGATCCTGGCATCCGACTGCTCGACATCAGGACCCGCGAGGAATTCGAGGCGGTCTCGATCCCCGGCAGTCGATTCATGACCCAGGAGATCATGCAGGAGGCGATGAACTGGCCCAAGGAGACGGAGATCTTCCTGATCGATCACACTGGCGGCCGTGTCCTTGATGCCGCCGCCTACTTCGCGGGCCACGGCTTCACCGCAGTGAAGGGGCTCAAGGGAGGCATCGACGCCTACTCCTCACAAGCCGATCCATCGCTTCCTCGCTACACGACGGAAGCGGCCTGATTCAAATGCAGAAGGAAAAATGAAGAATGATAAATGACCGAGGTCTGCTTCGGGACATCTTTTCACTTTCCAAAATTTTCCGCACCGATCGTTTATCGCCCAGCTCCCAACTACTAGCTCCCAGCTCCCAGCTCCTATCCCCACCCCATGAGTGACGACCAACTGATCAAGATCGAGGAAGCCGCCCGCAACCCGAAAAACCTCGGCGAGATGGAGTCGGCGGACGCTGTCGGCACCGTGGGTCGCAGTGACTGCGGAGACATGCTCCGCATGTGGGTGAAGTTCAAGGAGGAGAATGGCCGCAAGGTGATCGACCGCGCCTCGTTCCAGACCTTCGGTTGCCAGACCGCGATCGCCGTGGCAAGTGTCGCCACCGAGATGATCAAGGGAAAGACCCCCGGGGAGGCCCTTGCCATGTCGGGTGAACAACTCGCCTCACCGCTCGGCCCCCTTCCCCCGATGAAGATCCATTGCGCCCAACTCGTCGAGGATGCCCTGAAGTCCGCCCTCGATCCCGCCGCGGCAAAACCAACTCCCACAGCCATCCCGTCAGGGCCCACGCTGGCCGACCAGATCACCCCTGCCGGAAAAGTGAAAATCACCCTCCTTTGAGCGTGGATAGAGGAGACACAATCTCCTGACCTTATAGAATTCTTCTCGATTCTCGCCTGTATCAATCGAAGAACCCTCGAAATCTCCACAACCCCCATCGATCAGCACCTTGCGCCAATTGATTCGTTTCATTCCCTGAAGACTCGCCACTCGCTTCACTCGGGCTGCCTTCGGCACTCTAACCTGTTCATACCTTTCGCAGGTTGCATCTCTTCATCTTCGGAGCTCGGATTAATCATCCCTTCCCTATTTCTTACCCATTCCAACCATCTCCCTCTACAATTCCTGACATCCTGCTGGGAGGATGTCCTTCTCGGATTCTTATGACCACATCACTCCAAATCGGCCAAGTAGCCCCCTCATTCACGACAACCGCCGTCGGCGGTGACTATGGCGCAGGCACCCCTCTGAAGCTCTCCGAACTCAAGGGATCGCCCGTTGTCCTCTACTTCTACCCCAAGGACGACACGCCGGGATGCACCACCCAGGCCTGCGGCATTCGCGATTCCTGGAACGAGTTCAAGAAGACGGGAGCCGCGATCTTCGGAGTTAGCATTGACCCGGAGAAGTCTCACACGAAGTTCATCACCAAGTTCGACCTCCCTTTCCCCCTGCTGGCCGATACAGACAAGTCGATCGTCGAGGCCTATGGAGTCTGGGTGGAAAAATCCATGTACGGGAAGAAATACATGGGAACGGAACGGACCACTTTCGTCATCGACGCCAAGGGTAAGATCGCCGCCATCTTCCCGAAGGTAAAACCCGCCGAACACGCGTTTCTCGTGCTCAGGACGCTTGAAACTTTGTAGAAGCCGTCGTTTCAATCAACAATAGAAATGTGCGGGGTTGTGTATCCCCGATGCAGTCAATCACTTTCACCTTCGGGATTGAGGATTAACTTGCCAACTCAAGCCGCAAAAAGTCATATTTTTACACCCGTGAAGATTACACCGATCACACTGATTCTAACACTGATTGCCTGCACTGCCGTGGCCTTTGCAGACATCCAGGCACCCCCGCAGTCCAATCAGGGGCCGACTCGTAAATTGGGACGGGGCCTTGGCAACATGCTTTACGGGTCCTCGGAGATTTTCGATTCCATGTCCGATGTGAATTACACGGACGGCAATTCCGCTGCCTTCAGCTACGGGTTGGTTCGCGGGCTTGGACGCACCCTTGCGCGCCTGGGTTACGGGGTGTTTGAAACGGTCACCTTCCCCTTCCCTACCAATCACGGGACCTACAAGCCCCCCTACGACAACAATATCCAGTGGCTGAACTCAGGATATTCCGAGTTCCCTCCTGAAATCGGCTTCGAAACCAAGTACGACTACGCCCGCCAGTACTCGAGCCAGAGTTGGTAGTGGCGCTGCCGTCGGCGCTCAAGAAATTTGAAAGCAGGATCCTGAGAGCTGATCAGCAGGGGTTACTGGCTTTTTTAAAGCGGGTTTATTCGGTTTTCAGGTTCCACGAAATCTTTTCATGATGGAAGTTCATGAGAATCGCGGTCTTCAACACCAAGAAGTATGAACGCCGCGCCTTGGAGGAGGCCGCCAAGGGGTCTTCCCTGGAGTTTGCTTTTCTGGAACCGAGGTTGGACGAGCACACTGCGGCGTTGGCTGCGGGGCATGAGGCGGTGCTGATCTTTGTCAACGACTGCGCAAACCGCGCCGTTCTGGAAAAACTTGCCGGGGGAGGCACGCGCTTCCTGGCTACCCGGAGTGCCGGGTTCAACCAGATCGACATTAAGGCGGCGCAAGAGTTGGGCATTCAGTTGGCATACGTTCCCGCTTACTCCCCCAACGCTGTGGCGGAGTTTACGATCGGCCTGATCCTGACTCTGGCGCGACACATCCACGAGGGGCACAACCGCGTGAGGCGTGCCGACTTCAACCTCGAGGGTCTCTGCGGATTCGAGCTGCGGGACAAGACCGTGGGTGTCTGCGGGACGGGTCGCATTGGCACGGCCGTGGTCAGATTACTGAGCGGTTTTGGGTGCAAGATTCTGGCCTACGACGAGGAGCCCAATGAGGAGGTGACCCTGCTCGCCTCCTATGTCGATACCCGCGAGGAGCTCTTCCGCTACTCCGACATCCTGACCCTCCATGTCCCGCTCATGCCCTCGACCCACCATCTCATCGACAAGGCGGCGATCTCGATGATGAAGGATGGGGTCTTCCTCATCAACACGAGCCGCGGCGCCCTGATCGACACTCCCGCTGTTGTGGAGGCACTCAAGAGCCGCAAGGTGGGCTTTCTCGCGATCGATGTCTACGAGGAGGAGGCCTCCCTTTTCTTCGAGGATCACTCCTCGGACATCATCAACGACGATATCTTCGCCCGCCTGCTCACATTTCCCAATGTGGTCGTGACGGGTCATCAGGCCTTCCTCACCGACCATGCCCTTCGGAATATCGCGGAGACGACCGTCCAAAGTCTCACGGAGTTCGCCTCCGGGATCCCCTGCAGTCATGCATTGCCGTTGATCTCATGAAGAGATGTTTCCTCACGGTTCTTTCCGGGGTGTTTCTGTTCACTCTGGGGTGTGCCCCGCGCGAGCAACGCGCCGATCTGGTCTTCATCAACGGCGCGGAACCCGAGACCCTGGATCCCGCGCTCATCACCGGTCAGCCCGAGGGGCGGATTGTGAATGCGCTCTTCGAGGGGCTGCTGCGATTCGACCGTCATGGAAGGAGCGGCCCCGGTGTCGCCTCCTCGTGGGAGATTTCGCCGGATCGTCTGACCTACACCTTTCACCTCCGTCCCGATGCCCGATGGAGCGACGGTCGACCCGTGACGGCAGGGGACTTCGTGGATTCCTGGCGCCGCACGCTCGATCCCGTCACGGCTTCGGCCTACAGCTACCAACTCTTTCCCGTGCAGGGGGCTGAGGAATTTGCCAACGGTACCGGCGGCTCAGCCGGTAAGAGAGCCGATTTCTCCTCCGTGGGGGTGAAGGCCCCCGATGAGCGGACGCTGGTGGTGAAGCTCCGGCAACCCACCCCTTACTTCCTCGATCTCTGCGCCTTCCCGACGCTCTACCCCGTGAGGACCGATCTGATCGGGAAATACGGCGACGATTGGGTGAAGCCGGGCAAGCTTGTGGGCAACGGGGCGTTCCTTCTCGAGGACTGGAGGATCAATGATTCGGTTCGTCTTGCGAAGAATCCCCTCTACTGGGATCAGACGAACGTCTCCCTCCGCACCATCCGGATCCTCCCGATCAGCAAGGCCAACGTCGCCTACAATTTCTATGCCGCGGGACAGGCCGACCTGATCATGGACAAGGGACTTGCGCCGCCCTCGCTGCTCGACGCGCTCAAAGTCCGTCCTGACTTCCATGCCGCCCCCTTCCTGGGCACCTATTTCCTGCGGTTCAACTCCGCCAAAGGACCGTTCACCGACGTACGCGTACGCAAGGCCTTCTCGATGGCACTCGACCGCAAGCGCCTCACGACCAAGATCACCCGTGCCGGGGAGACCGATGCCCTGAGCTTCGTCCCTCCGGGGATTCCCGGATATGAGGCGCCGTCAGGTCTCCCCGAGAATGCCGTGGAGGCGCGCCGGTTGCTCGCCGAGGCGGGTTACCCGGGAGGAAAGGGGTTTCCCCTGACCACCTATCTCTACAGCGAAGGGGAACTCAATGAGGGGATGGCGATCGAGCTCCAGTCGATGTGGAAGGAAGTGCTCGGCGTCACCGTCCAGCCCGCCCGCCAGGAGTGGAAGGTCTATCTCAACTCGCTCGGATCACTCGACTTCGGCATCGCCCGATCAAGTTGGGTCGGGGATTACCCTGATCCGAACACCTTCCTGGATCTCTTTCTCTCGGGTAGCGGGAACAACCGCACCGGCTGGAGCAGTCCCGCGTATGACCGCCTGATCGGTGAGGCCGCAGCGGAGAGCGATCCCGTGCGCCGCTTCGCGATCCTGCGGAGGGCCGAGGAGTTCCTTGTGAGAAAGGAGGCGCCGATCGCCCCGATCTTCTTCTATGTCGGGATCCAGCTCTATGACGGAAACCGGATCGGAGGCATCGAGGCGAATGTGCTCGACGAACATCCCCTGAGGGAGATCTTCCTCAAACATCCCGATCAGCCATGAGTTCACGATTCACCACCAAGGGATGCACCGCCCTGATCACCGGTGCCACGGCGGGGCTGGGAGCTGAATTTGCGCGTCAGTTGGCTCCCAAAGCTTCGCGCCTGATCCTCGTCGGACGTCGGGAGGATCGTCTTGCATCCCTTGCCACATCGCTCCGCGCCGACTTTCCCTCACTTGTCGTCGATGCGATTCCGGCCGATTTGGCCAAGTCCGGGGAAAGGGAGCGTCTGGCTGGATGGATCATTCGCGAGGAAATCCCGCTCAACCTGCTCGTCAACAACGCGGGGTTGGGTGATCTCGGCCCCTTTGACTCGGCCGAGTGGAACCGTCTCGCACCCGTTCTGGAGGTGAATGTCACGGCGTTGACGCATCTCACCCACCTGCTCCTGCCGATGCTCCGCTCCCAAGGGACTGCCGGCATCCTGAATGTCAGTTCGATCGCAGGATTCTTCCCACTCCCCGAGATGGCTGTCTATGCGGCGACCAAGGCCTATGTGACGAGTTTCAGCGAGGCGCTTCGCATGGAGCTTGCCGGGGAGGGGATCGCCGTGACCGCGCTCTGTCCGGGGCCGGTGCCCACCGAGTTCTTCGAGGTGGCCAGCCGTAACGGGGAGACGATCCGAGCGATGGATCGCTCCCATCCTGCGTTGGCAACATTGCCGGAATCCGTGGTTCGCGATGCCTTGTCGGGACTCGAACGTGACAAGCCCGGCGTGATCCCGAACAGACTGCTGGCGCTTCTTGTGCGCGGCGTGAGACTGCTGCCCTTTCCCCTCATCCGTGCCGCCATTCAACTGGGTGCCGGCCCAAGGAAGCCTGAAAAATAGTAGCTTTTGGAAATTGAACCGGATGATGCAATAGATCGGCATTAAAAGGTGTGGATGTTTCACCCTGATGGTGGGGCCTCAGGAAGTTAAAAACGTTAAAACGTTAAAAGGGTTATAAGGGACTGAATTGGAAACTTTGGACTCTTCGGTCCGCGCTGCTGTGACGAGTTCTCTGAAATTGTCGTCTCGATTCTCAGATCAGGGCAGTTTTTGATCCACTTTGTAACGTTTCAACTTTCTAACTTTTTTAACACCTTCCCCGTTCCCGGAATCCTGTCCATAAAGCATAATCCGGGTTGGAAGGGATTCCCAGGGGAAGACCAATAATACCAATGATCCGCGCGGCATTGACGATGGGTTCCGGATCGGTGAAACTGACCATGTGAAAAATTTCACAAGATGGTCCACCAAGGACATTGACCCGAAGTCGAACGCCTCGTTCGCCTCCGCAATCGAACTGATCGGCCCGGATCTCTACTCGGTGGAGGAACGGATCCGCGAACAGTCGAAGTCTGTCGATGCCGGGATCGAGCACTATTTCGAGTATGCCATCGGGGGAAGCGGCAAGCGCCTGCGTCCCGCCCTGGCACTTCTCTCGGGAGGTGCCACGGGACGCATCGTATCAGATCATGTCGATCTCGCGGTCATCGTCGAACTCATCCACATCGCGAGCCTCGTCCATGACGACATCATGGACGGTGCCGACAGGCGCCGCGACCGACCGACGCTCAATGCCAAATGGGGAAATTCCCTCACCGTCCTCGTGGGGGATGTTCTCTTCGCACATGCACTGAGACTTTCCACCAAATTTTCCAATTCCGACGTCTCACGCAGGATTGCCGATGCCGCTGCCGATGTCTGCACCGGTGAGATCCTTCAGACCCAGCGCCGTTTCGATCTGAATCTTCCGCTCTCTGAGTATTACCGGATGGTTCAGATGAAGACCGGCGCACTTTTCGCCGTCTCGTGCGAGTTGGGGGCCTTCCTCAGCGGTGCCTCCCCCTCCGTCATCAGTGCTCTCAAGAGCTACGGCAACAAGGTGGGCATCGCCTACCAGGTGCTCGACGACTGCATCGATCTCGTCGGTGACGAGGAGATGATCGGCAAGACGCTCGGCACCGATATTGCCTGCGGGAAGTTCACGCTTCCCGTCCTGTTGCTTCTCCAGAACGCATCCGCCAAGGAGAGGGACGAACTCCGCTCCCGCTTCCTCTCCGAGGAATCGATGCCTGCCGCCGAACTCGCCGGCCTGGTGACCTCCAAGGGGGCTCTTCCCGCATCGGTGCAGGCCGCCCGCAGCCTTGTCGACGAGGCCGAGGCCGAGCTTGTCCATGTCCAGGATAACCGCCATGCCGCCGCCCTGCGCGCAATGACCGAGTATCTCCGCGGTGTCCTCGATTCGCTTTGCTAAAAGCCTTCAATCTTGAGCCTACACCCCCTTGAGGGGAGCGCCTCCACGATATCTCAAGATAACTAACAGGGATCCGTAACAAATCAGCGACTGGCGAACACATAGCCGTGGGATTGACTTGTGTAGACTGAATAAAAGTTAAGCCCGCAAGGATGAGCCGAGCAGGGGCCAGCGAATCAAAGCTGATAGGACTGCGAAACAGCCCAATCAAGGCCGAACCATGCCCGAGGGATCGGTTGCGGAGAAGTCCGCGAAGCGGCCCCCCTCAGCCTGGCACGGCTTGCCGGGAGGCAAGTGCCATCAAACCTGAGATGCCGGCAAGTCCGTTGAGTAATTGCCTTGGGTCAATTTCTTCAGGTCTCAAGTTTCAGCCTTCAGGTTTCCAATTAGCGCCCCCGCGCTCCTCATGTGAATAACTTGCGGACAACGGGGGAAAACTCTTCTCCGATCACTGCTGGAACAAGTCGCTTCAAAGCTTTATGAATCTTCCATGTCCAAAGCTGAACTTCGCGCCCGACTCGAGCAGATCGGGGTGCGGCCGAGCAAGATGCTCGGGCAGAATTTCCTCCTCGATCCGAACCTGGCCAAGGCCATCGTCGCCGGTCTCCACCCGCAACCGGGAGACCATCTTGTCGAGGTGGGGCCCGGCATGGGCGCGCTCACCACGCACATCCTCGACTCGCCCGCGCGGCGCATCACGCTGATCGAGCGGGATCACCGTCTCGCCGCAGAGCTTCGCGGGCGCCATGCCGCGGAGATCGAGTCCGGGCGTCTCGAGATCAGGCAGGGTGACGGGGCGAAAACCGACCTCCTCTCCCTCCATGGCCACGGTCCCGTCAAGATGGTGGGGAATCTCCCCTACAGCGCCTCCACCGCGATCATCTCGCACTTCACCGCGGCCTTTTCACCCGCATCCAGACTTGTTCTGATGGTGCAGAGGGAGGTTGCCGAGCGTCTCGCCGCGGCTCCCGGACACAAGGACTACGCCGCGCTCACCGTACAGCTCGGACGCCGCTGGTCGGTGAGGAAGCTGCGCATCGTTCCTCCCGACGTGTTCTGGCCCCGTCCCGCCGTCGAGTCGGCGGTGATCGAGGTGAGCAAGCGCCCTGTCGAGGGTCTCCCTAACTGCGATCCCGAAGGATTTTCGGCCCTGGTCCGGCAGGGATTTTCCTCCCGCCGGAAGCAGCTCCGCTCGCTGCTCAAGCTCCCCGACGGGGCCTGGGAAGAGTGGGCCTCGGCAAAGGGGCATCCCGTTACTGCAAGGGCCGAGGATCTGCCCGTGGATGACTGGGCCGATCTCGCCCTCCATGTCACTCCGGAGGGGCATGATCATCCCTGCGAGATGTGCGATGTGGTCGATTCCGAGGATCGTGTGACCGGTTCCGAGCTTCGGAGCGAGGTCCATGTGAATAACCTGATCCACCGTGCCGTTCATCTCTGGATTTTCAACGGCCGAGGGGAGCTCTTCCTTCAGAAACGCTCCCCTTGGAAGATCAATCACCCCGACCAGTGGTGCTCCAGCGCCGCCGGCCACGTCGATGCCGGTGAAACCTATGAGGAGGCGGGTCATCGGGAGATGAGGGAGGAGATCGGCGCCGACTGCCCGCTGGTGAAGTTCTGGAAGACCGGTGCCTCGGAGGAGACCGGTTATGAATTCGTCGAGTATCTGGTCGGCCGGTGCGACGGTCCCTTTCGGTTTGCTCCCGGAGAGGTGGAGACCGGGGCCTTTTTCCCTGTGGATCAGATCCGCGGTTGGATCGAGCGCTCCCCGGAGGAATTCACTCCCCTCTTCAAGATGGCCGCCGCGAAGTTCCTCAATGAGACAGAGAGACTCATAAAAATGGCGCCTGTCTCATAAATGAGACATCATGTCTCTTATGTCGCTTTCTTTGATTTGCAGTCATTTTATATAAGTATCTTTTAATAAGATAGATAAGATTTTTTCTAAAATCAGGCACGCCCTTTGCTGAATAGGAGGGGCTATGTCTAAAATTCTAGGAATCGATTTGGGAACGACCAACTCCTGCATGTCCGTCATGGAAGGCGGGGAGCCGGTCGTTCTGGAAAACTCAGAAGGAGCCCGCACGACCCCCTCGGTCGTTGCATTCGCCAAGAGCGGCGAGCGTCTGGTCGGCCAGGCCGCGAAGCGCCAGGCCATCACCAACCCGCAGAACACCATCTTCTCCGTGAAGCGTTTCATGGGCCGCAAGTTCGACGAGTGCCGCGGCGAACAGGACCGCGTCCCTTACAAGCTGGTCAAGGCCGCCAACGGTGACGCCCACATTCAGGTCGAGATCGACGGCAAGCCAAAGAGCTTCAGCCCGCCCGAGATCTCCGCGATGATCCTCGCCAAGCTCAAGAGCGACGCCGAGGCCAAGCTGGGCGAGAAGATCACCCAGGCCGTCATCACCGTCCCCGCCTACTTCAACGACTCCCAGCGCAACGCCACCAAGGACGCCGGCAAGATCGCCGGTCTCGAGGTCCTGCGCATCATCAACGAGCCCACCGCGGCCTCGCTTGCCTACGGCCTTGAGAAGGAGAAGGACGAGAAGATCGCCGTCTATGACTTGGGCGGCGGCACCTTCGACATCTCGGCCCTCGAGCTCGGGGACGGCGTCTTCGAGGTTCGCGGCACCAACGGCGACACCCACCTCGGTGGCGACGACTGGGACAACCGCATCATGGAGTGGATCATCGGCGAGTTCAAATCCGAGTCCGGCATTGATCTCACCAAGCAGCCCGACGCGGTTCAGCGCATCAAGGAAGAGGCCGAGAAGGCAAAGATCGCCCTCTCCTCCACCCAGGAGTACGAGATCAATCTTCCCTTCGTCACCGCCGACGCCAGCGGACCGAAGCACATCCAGAAGAAGCTCACCCGGGCCAAGCTTGAACAGCTCACCGACGACCTCTTCCAGAGGACCGTGAAGCCCGTCGAGGATTGCTTGAGCGACGCCAAGTGGAGCAAGGGCGAGGTCAACGAGCTCGTCCTCGTCGGCGGCATGACCCGCATGCCCAAGGTCGTCGAGACCGCCCGCAACATGATCGGCAAGGAGCCCCACAAGGGCGTGAATCCCGACGAGGTCGTTGCGATCGGCGCGGCCATTCAGGGCGGCGTCCTCCGCGGCGACGTCAAGGATGTCCTCCTGCTCGACGTCACCCCGCTCACCCTCGCGATCGAGACCGCCGGAGGCATCGCCACCCCGATGATCCCCCGCAACACCACCATTCCGACCAAGAAGAGCAACGTCTTCTCGACCTACAGCGACAACCAGCCCGGCGTCGAGATCAAGGTCCTCCAGGGAGAGCGCCCGCTCGCCCGCGACAACAAGCAGCTCGGAGTCTTCCACCTGGACGGCATCCCGCCGGCACCGCGCGGCACTCCTCAGATCGAGGTCACCTTCGACATCGACGCCAACGGCATCCTCAATGTCTCGGCCAAGGATCTCGGAAGCGGCAAGGAGCAGAAGATCTCCATCACCGGATCGAGCGGACTCAGCAAGGAGGACGTCGAGCGCATGCAGCGCGAGGCCGAAGCCCATGCCGACGAGGACCGCAAGGCCAAGGAAGGCATCGAGATCCGCAACAACGCCGACACGCTCGCCTACCAGTGCGAGAAGCAGCTCAAGGATCTCGGAGACAAGATCGACGGAGCCAAGAAGGCCGATGTCGAGAAGGAGATCGAGAAGGTGCGCGAGGCACTGAAGGGAAGCGACGTCGAGGCGATCAAATCCTCCTACGAGTCCCTGCAGACCAAGTTCCAGGAGATCAGCGCCGAGCTCTACAAGAACGCGGCGGCCTCCGGAGCCGGAGCCGGACCCGAGGCGGGTGCCGGAGCCGGAGCGGGCCCTGCCCCCGAGGCCAAGAAGGACGCCGACGTCGTCGACGCCGAGTTCGAGATGGTCGACGAGGACAAGGAGAAGAAGAAGTAACCCGGAAGTCGCATCCTTCCCTACAACTTCAACTTCAACTTAGAACTTTAACTCCTTTAACAACAAGCCCTCCCGCAGGTGCGGGACAGGGCGCCTGTTAGAAACCAAACAAACCAAGGAAACACACACCATGGCAGTATCCATCCAACCTCTCGCCGACCGGGTGCTCGTTCAGCCGATCGAAGAGAAGGAAGTCAAGAAAGGCGGGATCATCATCCCCGACACAGCGAAAGAGAAGCCCCAGGAAGCCAAGGTCATCGCCCTCGGCACCGGCAAGCTCGACGACGAAGGCAAGAAGGTCCCCTTCACCGTCAAGAAAGGCGACACCGTCCTCATCTCCAAGTACGGAGGCACCGAGGTCAAGGTCGACGGCGAATCCTACCTGATCATGCGCGAGGACGACATCCTCGGCATCATCGGCTAATCACCACACTCACCAACACACACACTTAGAACACTATGGCAGCTAAACAACTCCAGTTCGACGAGACCGCACGCCACGCACTCCTGCGCGGCGTCGAGAAACTCGCCAAGGCCGTCAAGGCAACGCTCGGACCCTCGGGCCGCAACGTCATCCTCGACAAGAAATTCGGCAGCCCCACGATCACCAAGGACGGCGTCAGCGTCGCCAAGGAGATCGAGCTCGAGGATCCCTTCGAGAACATGGGCGCCCAGCTCGTCCGTGAGGTCGCTTCCAAGACCAGCGACATCGCCGGCGACGGAACCACCACCGCGACCGTCCTCGCCGAGGCCATCTACAAGGAAGGCCTCAAGAACGTCACCGCCGGTGCCAACCCCACCTCGCTCCAGCGCGGCATCAACAAGGCCGTCGAGGCCGTCGTTGCCGAGCTCGGCCGCATCAGCAAGAAGGTGAAGGACAGCGCCGAGATCGCGCAGGTCGCCACCGTCTCCGCCAACTGGGACAAGACCATCGGCCAGATCATTGCAGACGCGATGGAGAAGGTCGGCAAGGACGGCACCATCACCGTCGAGGAGGCCAAGACCATCGAGACCTCCCTGGACGTCGTCGAGGGCATGCAGTTCGACAAGGGATACCTCTCCCCGTACTTCGCGACCAACGCGGAGGCCATGGAGGCGGTTCTCGACAGCGCCTACATCCTCATCCACGAGAAGAAGATCAGCTCCTTGAAGGACCTGCTCCCGCTCCTCGAGAAGGTCGCCAAGAGCGGCAAGCCCCTGCTCATCATCGCAGAGGACGTCGAGGGCGAGGCCCTTGCCACCCTCGTGGTGAACAAGCTCCGCGGCACGCTCCAGATCTGCGCCGTCAAGGCTCCCGGATTCGGAGACCGCCGCAAGGCCATGCTCGAGGACATCGCCGTCCTCACCGGCGGCCGCTGCATCACCGAGGATCTCGGCATCAAGCTCGAGAACATCACCCTTGAGGACCTCGGCCGTGCCAAGCGCATCACCGTCGACAAGGAGAACACCACCATCGTCGAGGGATCGGGCAAGAACTCCGACATCCAGGGCCGGGTCAACCAGATCCGCCGCCAGATCGAGGAGACCACCAGCGACTACGACCGCGAGAAGCTCCAGGAGCGCCTCGCCAAGCTCGCCGGCGGTGTCGCCGTCATCAACGTCGGTGCGGCCACCGAGACCGAGATGAAGGAGAAGAAGGCCCGCGTCGAGGACGCCCTCCACGCCACCCGCGCGGCGGTCGAGGAAGGCATCGTCCCCGGAGGAGGCGTCGCCCTCATCCGCGCCCAGAAGGCCCTCGATTCCGTGAAGCTTCACGGTGACGAGCAGGTCGGACTCGAGATCATCCGCCGTGCGATCGAGGCACCCCTCCGCCAGCTGGCTTCCAACGCCGGCAAGGAAGGCGCCCTCATCGTCCAGGAGGTGAAGAAGGGCAAGGGCAACGAAGGCTACAACGTGGCCACCGACGAGTACGTCGACCTCGTGAAGGCCGGCGTCGTCGACCCGACCAAGGTCACCCGCAGCGCCCTGCAGAACGCCGCCTCCATCAGCGGACTCCTGCTCACCACCGAGGTCACCATCTCGGATGTGCC
>JBEAOJ010000035.1:0-14542 GCA_041164985.1 Verrucomicrobiota bacterium
TATTGAACAAAAGGCGCCTGGGAAGGCGGCTTAATCATACCGGAGGTAGTCCGATCCCGCGCCTGCGGGAGAGGATGCCTGGTCGGGGACGACCGGCAGATAATTGGACTGTTAGGAGTTCCTCCCCTTCCCTCATTTTTCATTTTGCCTTTCCCTAACGATTACTCCGGTTTCTTCGTGCACTGGGGTTGGGCGCCGGCGGGAAGAGGAGGGGTGGAGCCGACTCCCGCGGGCGGGAGGGTTCCCTCCAGTTCCTGCTTCCAGTGGGCGACGTCACCGGCGGGACCATAGACGTAGATCATGCGCATCGGAGTGGAGCCGGTGTTAGTGAGCTGATGGAAGACTCCCGAGGGGATGTAGGCGGCCTGACCGGCCTTGACCGCGACGCGCTCCTCACCGAGGCACATCTCTCCCTCTCCCTCGACGATGAAGTAGACTTCCTCTTGCTCCTGATTGTGCCAGGGAACCTGACCGCCGTTCGGTTCGAGGGTCACATTGCCCATGGCGAAGTTGGTGGCCTGGATCGGGGAAACTCCCCCGACGATGTTCTGCGTGCGGCGACGGGCCGGATAGGTGCGTCCGGCGGTCTGTGAGAGGTCTGCGATGATCATTGATTAGGGGTTAAGGCTGTTTGACTGTTGGACTATTAGGCTGTTGGGCTGCTCGCCCCCAACGGGCTCGCCCCGTTGGAGCGGAAGTTCTGACGGAGTGGATTAGATCTTGCCGAAGAAGGTGAGGTAGGGGGCGTCCGCGGCGAGGCGCTGGATGTAGAGGGCCAGCTCGCGGAGATGGTAGTCACCCCACATGGCCGACTCGCCGCAGGGAACCTTCCGGCCCTTGGGCACGTGATCCCAGCCGTTGGGACGGTGGTAGACGGTGTGCAGGAGAAGCCCCTCGTGGTTGGGATCAAGGCTGAGGTAAGGCTCGGAGAAGAGTGTCTTCGATGCGGTGAGGCCGGCCGCGGTGTAGCGGGCTCCCTCCTCCTTCTTGCCGTGACGGTCGAGATAGCGGCCTAGACGGAGGAGGCCCTGCGCGCCGATGGCGGCCGCGGAGCTGTCGACCGGCTCGTGGTCGTTGAAGGGCTCGGCAGGGCGGTCATTGTAATCACCGAGATGGACGAGGCTGGGGGCGCCGGTGTCCCAGTAAGGGATGCCGTCGGTCGGGGTCTCGCGGATGTAGAATTCGGCGACGGCCTTCGAGACCTCGAGGAAGCGGTCGAGCAGCGCCTGCTTGCCGCCGAAGGGGGCAAGCTCGGCATCCGAGAGTTGCTCGAGGTACTCCATCTGCTCGGGGTAGCCGCAGAGGATCCAAGCGAGGCCGCGCGTCCAGGTGGAGAAAGGGGTGTAGCCCTGCTGGGTGGAGGGGCAGCGGTAGTTTCCGTCGTTCGTATTGAAGATCGACTCGTGGACCACGCGGCCGGGCAGGTCGTAGATGTCGCGCCCCTTGCCGTAGTAGACGTTGTAGCGGGCGGTCGTCTCGGAGTGCTGGATGATCCGGGCCAGTAGGGAAGCGGGCTTGTCGTTCTCCCCCATGAGACGGTGGCCGAGTGAGTGGGCCACAGCCAATGCGCGGAGGGAGCGGACGGTGTCGGAGAAGAGGGAGTGGGGGCCGTTAAAGGAATAGATGTAGCCGAGTTCCGGCGTGAGTTGGGTCCAGCGGGAGGCCTGGACGGCGCCACTGGCCTTCAGTGCGAGGTCGTAGAAGTGGCCCTCCCACTCGTCGGCGGGGAGGCGTCCCTCCTGGAGAAGGCGGCGGAGGTTGCCGTAGGTGCTGACGTTGTTGAAGCCGTGGTCATGCACGCCGATGTGGGTGACATGCGAAGCCATGAGACGAAGGGTCCCCTCACGGCCGATGCGGAGCATCTCCTGATCTCCCGTCGCGTCAAACTGGAGGATCGCCGCGCCGTATTGGAAGCCCTGCGTCCACTCCGTCCATCCGCGGGAAGTGTACTTGCCCTCGATGGTGAAGACCGGGGTGCCATCGGCATCCTTCCAGCGCTTCTGGAGGTTGGCGATCTTGGGCGCGGAGGCCTCGAAGACGCGGTCGGCGGCAGCCTTCAGGGAGGCTGGGGTGAGCTTGGTGTCGATCTGGATCATGGGAAGTGGGAGCTGGAAGTTGGGAGTTAGGAGCTAGGGGTTGGGAATGGGGAAAAGGCTGAAACTTGAAACCTGAAACCTGAAACTTGAAGCCTGAAAGCTGAAAGGTGATGGGGGCTAGGGGTTTAGACTGAAGGCTGAAGGCTATTGGGCTATTGGGCTATTGGGCTATTGAACGTTCGTTTTTTTCCAGGTTGATTAGAGGCGGCGGAGATGGAACCCGCCGTCGAGGTAGATGACGTCGCCGGTGGAGAAGGGGAAATCGCCGCGGCAGATCGCCTTCACGGCGAGGCCCACGTCTTCGGGGCTTCCCCATCGCTTCTGCGGCACGAGTCCCTCGGCGATGAGCGCATCGTACTTGCCCTTCACGCCGGAGGTCATGTCGGTGGCCATGATGCCGGGGCGGAGTTCAAGCACCTGGACTCCCTCGGCGGCGAGGCGCGTCGCCCAGAGTTGGGAGACCATGGCGAGTCCCGCCTTGGAGATGCAGTAGTCGCCGCGGTTCACCGAGGCGGTGGCTGCGGAAATGGAGGTGACAAAAAGCAGCTTGTACCCTCCGGCAAGACGCGAAGCCCCCGGATTCTTCAGCCAGTAGTTGGCGGCAAGCTGGCTCAGGAAGTAGGGCCCCTTGAGATTGACGGAGATCAACTCGTCGAAGCTCTCCTCACCGGCCTCGGTGATATCCGCGCGTTCGCGCGGAGCCATGCCGGCATTATTGACGAGGGCATCGAGATGGCCGAGCTCAGAGATCACTTTCTCCATCATCGCTGCACGCTGGGCGGAGGAGGCCAGTTGGGCGGAAACGGGAAGGAAGCGCTGGGAGGGATCCTTGGCCGCCGCCTGGCAGGCGGCGACGGTCTCCTCGGCGGCCGCGGCGTTGGAGGCATAATGGATGGCGAGATCGTAGCCTTCCGCGGCGAGAGTGAGGGCGATGCCGCGCCCAAGACCTCGGCTGGCTCCGGTGACAAGGACGACGGGATTGCTCATGACGGCAGAGGATGCAGAAACGGAGCCGGGATTGCATCAGCGGAAAACGCTTTTATTAGCACAAAAACGACTTTATTTTCGTCCTAGACTCCTTCCCGTGCCATTCCCGAAGATCCGCGCCTCCTCACTCTCCGGCGGGCGTTCCAAAAGGAACGCCAAGACGCCCGTGCGGCCGATCCTTCTCCGGAAGCTTCATCTGCGTTGCGGCGACTGGTCCGTCAGGGAGCTCCGGGTGAACAGGCATCTCCAGCCCTTCGACCTTGGTATTCCCCACCACCACTCCCACGGACAGCTGCTGCTTTACCTTCGCGGCCACGGGGAGCAGCGCATCGGGAACCGGCACCATCCGGTCGCTCCGGGAGCCGTGTTCTTCATCCCCCCCCGCACCGAGCATGCGTTTCTAGAACACTCCCCGCGTCTCGCCATCTGCCTGGTTGCCGACTTGTCTGGAATCGGCCCGGTGCGCTTCGGAACGGCCACCGGATGGCTTCCTGCCGACGAACTGGCGCTTGTGAGGGAACGTCTCAACCAACTTGCCCATGAACGGGAAGAGCAAGGCGGGCGTGGGAATGGGAACAGCCCTCTGAAACTCGGCGCAGGAGGCGCGGCCCTACTCCTTCTTGAGTCTTGCCGCCGCGCCTGTTCCGCCGCGCCGCGCGGCGATGCCGATGGGGCGCCCATCCTGCGCCGTCTGGTCCGGGCCCTCAAGCCGGGCGAGGCAGCGCCACCCCCTGGAGAACTTGCGCGCAGGGTGGGCCTTCAGCAGGATCATCTGAACAGACTCGTTCGCAGGAACACGGGCCTCACGCTGGGACAGTGGCGCGCACGTGAACTCCTCAAAGCATGCAAGCTGGATCTCACAAAGGGAGGGACGATCGGCGGTACCGCGCTGCGCCTCGGATTCTCTGATGCGAATTATTTCTCGCGATGGTTCAAACGTCAGACAGGCATGACGCCGGGCGTCTGGAAACAAAGAGCCTGATGCCCTGCCACGACGGCGCTCCCCGGATTTACTGACAGTCTTCCGGTTTCGCGGGAGCCCGGAAATCCCGAGACCCCCTATTCCTCGCCGAAACGGGTGCGGATCAGCTCCTCAAGCTCTGTCAGGACGGTCGTCGCGTCCTCTCCCTCGGCCGTGACGCGAAGGACGGATCCTTTCCCGGCGGCCAGCATCATGAGTCCCATGATGCTCTTGCCGTTGACCCTCTCCTCGTCCTTTTCCACCCAGATCTCGGAACGGAAGCGGCTCGCCGTCTTCACGAAGAGGGCGGAGGGACGGGCATGAAGCCCGTTGCGGTTCTCGATGGTCAGCTCTTTGGAAATCTGGGTGCTCATGAATCGGTGGTTTCTGGCGTCAAGGGGCGGGTTTCATCGCCCTGAGGAGGCGTTCGTTGAATTCACGGGCGGTGTCGTGTCCCATGGCCTTGAGTTTCTGGTCAAGCGCGGCCACCTCGACGAGTCGGGCGAGATCGCGGCCGGTTCTGACAGGGATGGTGACATGGGGTATCGGGATGCCGAGGATATCGTAGGAATCACGGTCCAGTCCCAACCTATCAATGTCGGGCACTTCGTGCCAGTCCTTTAGCGTGACGACCAGGTCGAGCTGCTTCTCGGGGCGCACGGAACCCGCGCCGAAGACGGCCGCGACGTTGATGATGCCGATGCCGCGCACCTCCATGTGGAACCGGGTGAGTTCCTTGCTGGTGCCGATGAGTTCGCGGCCCTCCAGGTTGCGGAAGCGGGTGATGTCGTCGCTGACCAGGCTGTAGCCGCGCTCGATGAGACCGAGCACGCACTCGCTCTTGCCGATCCCGCTGCTGCCCCGGATGAGGACGCCGATCCCCATGATGTCGACCATGCTGCCGTGCTCGGAGGCGACGGGGGCGAAGTCGTCCTCCAGCGCGATGGTGGCGGCGTTGATGAACTTCATCGTCACGAGCGGCGTGCGGAAGACGGGCGTGGAGGCCTTGGCCGCGAGATCAAGCAGACCCGATGGAAGCGGCAGGCCGCGTGCAACGACGAGGCAGGGGATGCGCTGGGCGAAGAGGGCCCCGATGCGCTCCGCACGCTCGGCGGCCGCGAGGCTCTTCAGGTAGCTCAATTCGGCATGGCCGACGACCTGGATGCGCTTGGCCGCGAAGTAGCGGAAGAAGCCGGCGAGGGCGAGGCCGGGCCGGTTGATGGTCGGCTCGGGGATGGGCCGCTCCATCCCGGCGGAGTCACCCATGAGCTCCAGACCGAGCGCGGGCCCGTGGTCGGCGAAGAATTTCCCGACGGTGGGCGGGGAGGCCTTGGCTTTGGATGAGGAGGAGGCTCCGGCGCGCGGCATGGCTACATGGCGAAGGATTCGCCGAGATAGAGTTTGCGGCTGATCGGGTCGTGAAGCAGGAAGTCCTTGTCACCCTGGCTCTCCACCCTTCCCTCGAAGATCAGGTAGGCCCGGTCGGTGATCGCGAGGGTCTCGCGGACGTTGTGGTCGGTGATCAGGATGGCCAACCCCATGTCGCGCAGGTCGGAGACGATCTGCTGCACGTCGTAGACGGCGATCGGGTCGACGCCGCTGAACGGCTCGTCGA
Source organism: Verrucomicrobiota bacterium (assembly GCA_041164985.1). GTDB lineage: Bacteria > Verrucomicrobiota > Verrucomicrobiia > Chthoniobacterales > UBA6821 > UBA6821. The sequence continues at coordinate 5,660 of JBEAOJ010000035.1, forward strand.
GCATGAGCAGCTTCGGATTGGTGACGAGCGACCGGGCGATCGTGAGCCGGCGCTTCTCGCCGCCGGAGAGCGTGAGGGCCTCGTTCTTGGCAATGTGGGTGATGCCGAAACGCTCCAGGAGCTCGTCGCAGCGCATCTCGCGCTCTTTTTTGGAAAGCTCCGTGGTCTCGAGGATCGCCATGATGTTCTGCCGGACCGTGAGCTTCCGGAAGATCGACTCCTCCTGGGGGAGATACCCCATGCCGAGGCGGGCCCTCTTGTACATCGGCTCACGGGTCACATCGTGCCCCCGGAAGAAGGTGCGACCCCCGTCGGGGCGGACCAGGCCGACGATCATGTAGAAGGTGGTGGTCTTTCCGGCTCCGTTGGGACCGAGAAGGCCGACGATCTCCCCCGCGCGGACATGGATGTCGACGCCGTTGACGACGGAGCGGCCGTTGTAGACCTTCACCAGGCCCTCGGTGCGCAGGATCGGTTCGTCTTGGTTGGAAGAGGATGATGTGGAGGACATGGGGAAATGATCCGGGGATCAGGGAGTGACGGCTTTCTCGCCCTGATCGACGATCATGGTGCGGCTGGGTCCGATGGTGCGCGAGCGCCCCTTGGCATTGAGGATCATGACGGTGTTCTGCTGGGTGGCCACCTGATTGTTGATCCCCTGCTGGACCTGGGGCCATTCCTCGAGGGTCACGTCGCCGGAAGCGGTGTCGTAGGTGGCCTTGCCGCACTTGCCGACCGACTTCACGAGATCGCCACGGTCGTTCCGCTTTTCCTGCACGATGACCACGCTGCCCGTGGCGACGACCTTCTGGAGTCCCTTCCGGTCGGGGCGGAGGATGACATGGAGGCGCTCGCAGGTGAGGTCGAACTGCGGGTCGCGGACGACGACATGGCCGATGAAATCGGCGGAGCTGGTGACATTGTCGAAGGTTGCTCCGTCATCGCTCTCGATCACGGTGCGCCCTCCCCGGGGACGATCCTGATTACCGGCGGTCGCAAAGGGGCCCGCGCCGCCGCCCGGTTGCGGCATCGGCTCGGCCAAGGGTCCGAATCCCTGCGCGCCGATCGGGCCCGGCGAAGCCAAGTGGCCCATGACTGCCAGGGCGATCAGCGGGATCAGGGAGCGGGAGGCGGGATGAGTGCGCATGGTCATGGCTGGTCGGTCGGGGCTCCGTTGCGGAACGAGGCACGGACCGGCCCCTTGAATGTGCCGGTTCGTGCGACGGTGTCAAACTCGGCCTTGTCCCCGGCGATGTCGAAATCCTCACGCCGGATCTCGGTCCTGCTATCGGCCACGAGGAGCCTGCTCTCCAAGTCGAGGATGCTGTGCGGGATCTCGACGATGATCTCCTTCTCCTCCTTGTCGGCAAACTGGATCCTGAGGTTGTTGAACTCGACCTTCTTCTCATCAAGCTTCAGCGCGGTCTCCGCGGTCAGGTTCATGGTCAGCTTCCCTTGCTCGTCATACTGGGGGATCTTGATCCCCTTGACCGGTTCGCCCACGGGGACCGGGACGTCCATCGCTCCTGCATTGGTAGAGGCGGCGCGGGAAGGGGAGGGAGCGGCGTTCGCCGGCGCAGGCTTCACTGCCGACTTAACCGCCGGGGTCTCGGCCGCACGGAGGGGCATCGCCGCGCAGAAGAGCGCGGCGACCAGGATCTGGAGACGGAGATTCGGATCAGACAAGCGCACGGCGGATCGCAAGAAGGGACTTGAGGAGTGAGGGCAGGCCCTTGTGGGGAATCTGGTTCGGACCGTCCGAGGGTGCCTTGGCGGGATTCTCATGGGTCTCAAGAAAGACCCCGTCCACGCCGGACGCCATGGCCGCGCGCGCGAGCACGGGTGCCAGATGCCCGTCCCCGGTGGTGTGACCTCCACCACCGCCGGGACGCTGGACGGAATGGGTGGCGTCGAAGATCACGGGGAATCCCTGCTCCCTCATCCAGTAGAGGGAGCGCATATCGGCCACCAGGTTGTTGTAGCCGAAGGTGGTTCCCCGCTCGGTGAAGCAGAAGCGCTTGCAGCCCGCCGCCTTCAGCTTGCCTGCGATCGGGGCGATGTCCCACGGGGCGAGGAACTGCCCCTTCTTCACGTTGACCGCGCGGCCGGCGGAGGCTGCCGCCTTTGCAGCCGCCTCGATCAGATCGGTCTGGCGGCAGAGGAAGGCGGGAATCTGCAGGAGGTCGATGAAGTCGGCGGCGATCTCCGCTTCCTCGGGTGTGTGGATGTCGGTCGTGACCGGGACTCCGATCGCATCTCCCGCTTCGGCAAGCATCCGGCAACCGTCGAGCACCCCGACGCCGCGGTAGGAGGAACCGGAGGTGCGGTTGGCCTTGTCGTAGGAGGCCTTGAAGACAAACTTCACGTCCAGATCGTCGCAGATCGCCTTGATCGTCCGGGCGGCGCGCAGAAGGGGCTTCTCCCCCTCGATCACGCAGGGACCCAGAATGAAAAGGGGTTCCTTTCCTCCAAGCGTCAGGGAGCCGACCTTGATCTCGCCGATCTTCGGTTGCTTCGGGGCGCTTTTGGAGGGACGGGGACTGTTTTTTCCGGCGGGCATGAGCCTTTCACACTAGCGGCTGCCAGCCCGACTGGTCACGAGGATTGTGAGGCATGCAGTCGCCCCTGCTTGAACACTAAGCGAATTTCGGGGCAGGATCGCTTCATGGCCACTCTCTCCTCCGACTTCAACGACCTCCTGCCCGCCGGCGCCTCCGCCCCCGACTTCACCCTGACCGATGTCGTCACCGGGAATAAGCGGTCCCTTGCCGATCTGGCCGGCCCCAAGGGGACGCTCGTCGTTTTCCTCTGTGCCCACTGCCCCTATGTCGTCCATGTGCGCGGCAAGGTGGCCGAGCTGGCCTTGGAATTCTTCCCCGAGGGGATCTCGACGGTCGGCATCAGTGCCAACGACCCCGTCGCCTATCCCGACGATGCGCCGGAGAAACTTCGCGAGATGGTCCTCGAAACAGACCTGCCCTTCCCGGTTCTCTTCGACGCTACCCAGGAAACGGCGAGGGCTTACACGGCCGCCTGCACGCCCGATTTCTTCCTCTTCGATGCGGATCTCCGCCTCGCTTACCGCGGACGGCTTGACGAGAGCAGCCCGAAAAACGGAAAGCCCCTCACCGGCAATGATCTCCATGCTGCGCTCGAAGCCGTCGCGGAAGGCAAGTCACCGACCGCACCATGGCCTCCGGCACTTGGCTGCAGCATCAAGTGGAAAGGTTGAGGTGGGGGGGGAGGCCTTGCGGCTCATTTCCTGAGCTTCCAATTCACCCATCCTCCGCGTGAAAGACGCGTCCTACGGGGCGGCGGGGGAAGCCTGCGGCTGCGGCGAGGGTGAGGCCGAGCCGCCGAACTTAGGCAGGTTCTTGGGCCGCCACTTGGGATTCTTTGCCGACCCGACCGACTCGTACTCGAAGATCTTGCTCACCGGAAAGAGCACCACACCCGGCAATCCCTGCGCATTGAGGCGGATGTTCATGTTCATCCTGTCCTCCAGATAGAAAATGCTGCCGTTTCCGATCATGCTGAACCCCTTTCCCTTGATCAGCAGATCGCGCGTGGTGATGGCTCCGTTTTCGACGGTGAAGTCGGCCGTGGCCTCCCTGGCGGACTGGTAGCCGAATCCCGGAATGACCTCTCCGAGCAGGAGGGAAAGAGGGCCGAGCACCGGCATCGCGAGGACATTCCCATCCTTGATGAGAAGGTTTCCCTTTCCGATCATGGCGCGATCGTTGCCTCCTACCGCCCGGAAAGCATAGTCGGCGGTCAACTTGCCGCTGGATTCCTCGTAATCGAAGTAGAGCTTGGTGACATCCTTGAAATCGACATCCTCGAGATGCACGGAAGCCCCGTAGCGGCTGTCACCCGGTGCCACCGAGACATCCGCCTTCAACGCGACATCCCCGCCGAAGAGCCGCGACGTCGGGATGTCGATGAGGAGCTTCTGCCCCTTCAGCAGGACGGTGCCGCTGGTGGGACCGAAGGGAAGATTCCTGCCAATGAGGGTGTAGCCCATCCCGGAGGGAGCGTTGACAGCGATGCGGAGGTCGTTCTTGGCGGGGTTCTTCAGACCCACCTTTCCGGTGAGCTGAACCTCCGGCGGCCTGTTGAAGCGATATTCCTTGAGCCCCTCGGCGATGCGCGGATCGATCCAGGTCATGATCTTTACGGGATCCAAGCTGGTCCGCACACCCGGAAAGCGCCCCTCCCAGTTCTTGTAGTCGTAGACAAACTCCCCGCGGCCGGTTCCCTCACCCATCTTTACAATGATGTCGCGGAAAGATGTCGCTCCGTTGGCTACTTCCATGCGGGCCGAGAGACCATCGATCCAGGCTCCCCTCATCGCCCCCTTGCCAAGCGAGAGTGATCCGCTTCCCTTGACGGTCGTCGGATCGCTTCCCGGCATTCCTCCCTCGAAGGTCACCATGAGGGGATCCTTGAAATCCATCGCCCCCAACGCTTCCGCCGCGTGCCCTCCAGCCACCGGGGCCAGCTTTCCGGGAAAGAGGCCTGCGGAGAGGCGCACGCGGTTGTCCCCCGGCGCGATCAGAAGGTCTGCCTTCAGGCTTCCGGGATCTCCCTCGGCCTGCAGGTCACGGATCAGGATCTTCCCATCGCGGAATGCGGCCCCTCCCGAAAGCGACCACATCGAGACTCCCTTGTAACTGAAACGGCCAACCGCCAACCCAGCCGTCCCGTTGATCACCGGCTTGCCTGCGCTCCAGTCCACGCCGAACTTTCCATTCAGGCGGATCGGATCGATCCACTCCCAATCCTTGGCTTTTTCCCTGCCTAGAAGGAGCTGCGGAATGGGTGCTCCGGAGAATGCGCCGCCGAATTCCAACCAGCCCCGGTTTTCACCGAAGTCAGCGGATCCGACGGCCTGCAGGATGCCCGTCCCGTCATCAATGAGGAGTTTTTCCAATCTTAACTTCCTCGCGGCGTAGTCGGCGGACAACTCAAGCTGTCGGAAAGCAAGCGTCCTCCACTTCCCGGCACCTGATTCCAGATGCGCCTCCTCGACCCGAAGGCTCTCGGAATCGCTCAGATCCCCGCCAGCCTCGATGGTGAGAACCGGCCTCTTTCCCTCCCAAATGATCGCATCCAGCTCCTTGCGGATGGCATCGATCGTCTGTGCCGTTTTCCCAGGCCCCTCGGTGGAAACCGGCTTGGGGGCGAATTTTTTCGGGTTCAGGAATGTTCCGGATAATTCCACCCTGACTTTCGCAAGCTCAAAGGAGAGAGCCGAGACCCTGAACTCTCCGGGAGTGCAGCTGATGACACCCCTGACGTGATCCAGCCTGAGGCGAGGTTGGTCCGTCGGCCCGAGCGGAATGTCGAGTGTCACATCCCGAAGGTTGATCCTCTCCAAGCGCGGAGCCCCCCTGAGGATGGAGTCCATGTTGACGGAAACGGCCAGATGATCGGCTGAACAGACCAGCCTCTTTTGAGGAGTGCGATCATGCACCCGGACCTGCTCCAAAATGAAACCCCGGAGTGGACTGAAGAGCACCTTGCCGAGCTGGACCTCGTAGTCTTTTCCTCCGAGCAACCCCTCCGCCCGATTACGGATCGTGTCGCCGAGGCCGTGGGTCGAGGTCACCACCAGAAGCGCGGGCAGGCCGAACACCACGACCAGAAAAAGAAGGGCGAACAACGAGGCCGCCGCATACCGGAGAAAATCCTCGATCCTTTTCCAGATCGTCGGCACCACGGCACGCGGCCTTCCCAGCATATAACGCGAGCGTTTGGAAAGAAGCCGTACCATCACCCAACCTTCCGAATTGAAGGCATTCTTGTAAAGCCGCGGAGAAGTGAGGCTTGAAGTAATAGGCCTTTCAATCTCGGCCCAACTCCTAGGGAATTCCCTAGCTCCTAACTTCCAGTTCCCAAGTACGCCGCCTGCACTTCGGGACGGTTCCTGACTTCCGGAGACGGACCCTCCAGATGAATCGTGCCGGTCTCGAGCACGTAGGCGTAATGGCTCACCTTCAGGGCGAGGGAGGCATTCTGCTCGACAAGCAGCATGGTCATCCCGCGCTCTTTGTTGAGATCGACCAGGCGGGCGAAGATCGTTTCCACCAGCAGGGGGGCGATCCCGAGCGATGGCTCGTCGAGCATCAGGCAGCGCGGGCGCCCCATGAGCGCGCGGCCGATCGCCAGCATCTGTTGCTCGCCGCCGCTCAAGGTTCCGGCCTGCTGGGTGATCCGCTCCCGAAGACGGGGGAAGAATTCCCCCACCCATTCGAGGTCGGCGGCGATCTCCTTCCTGTCCCTGCGGAGATAGGCCCCCATCATGAGGTTCTCCCTCACGGTCAGGTCGGGAAAGACAAGACGCCCCTCGGGCACATGGGCAAGCCCCGCGGCAACGATCCGGTGGGCGGGCCACCCGGCAATCTCCTCACCGGAAAATCTGATCGAGCCCGAGGCAGGCGGCACAAGTCCGGAGATCGTCCGAAGCGTGGTCGATTTCCCTGCTCCGTTGGCGCCGACCAGGGTGACGATGCTCCCCTCGGGAACGCTCAGCGAGAGGTCGTGCAGGGCCTGGATGCCGCCGTAACGGACGGCGAGGTTCCGGACTTCCAGCATCGGGGAGTTTTCCGAGTTCATGCGGCGGCCTCCGTTTCGCCGGAAGAGGTTCCAAGATAGGCGGCGATCACCTTGGGATCCGCCCTCACCTCGGCGGGGGTTCCGGAGGAGAGAAGGCAACCGCGATCCAGCACGACAAGGCGCTCGCAGATCCCCATGACAACCTTCATGTCATGCTCGACAAGCAGGATCGCCGTGCCGAACTCCGAGCGGATGCGCGAGATGAGCCGCTTGAGTTCCTCCTTCTCCGTGGGGTTCATCCCGGCCGCCGGTTCATCCAGCAGGAGCAGACGGGGCTTGGTTGCCAGCGCCCGCACAATCTCAAGCCGCCGCTGGTCTCCGTAGGGAAGGCTGCGGCTGGGTTGGGCGGCCGCTTCTTCAAGGCCGAAGTAAGCCAGAAGGCGGCGCCCCTCCTCGCGGATCTCCTCCTCCTCGGAGCGGAAGGATTTTCCACGGCGGATGGTGTGGAGGAGACCACCCCGCAATCTCGCAATGAAGGAGGTCCGGACATTCATGGTCACGTCGAGGGAGCCGAAGAGACGGATATTCTGGAAGGTACGGGCCATCCCCAGCCTGTTGATGCTGTGCGGAGGGAGTCCCGTCACCGCACGCCCCTCGAAAAGCACCTCCCCTTCGGTCGGGCGGTAGACGCCGGTGAGGATGTTGAAGAGGGAGGTCTTGCCGGCACCATTGGGCCCGATGAGCCCCACCAACTCGCCCGGAGAGATGTGCAGCGAGACATCGGTCAGGGCGGATATCCCGCCGAACCGAAGCGAACAGTTTCTAGCCTCAAGGAGGGCCTTGCCCGGGGCAGTCGTCATGCGGAGGCAGTCTTCCTTGCACCGGGGATGATCCGGCGAAGGAGGGAGGTCAGGGATTGGGTCGGACGGAAAATCATGAAGAGAATGATGATCAGGGCGTAGACGACCATCCGGTACTCCGAGAGATCGCGCAACCACTCGTTGAGCAGGGTGATCAGGATCGCGGCGATCGCGACGCCGACGGGACGACCGAGGCCGCCGAGAATCACCATGACGATGATCTCGAAGGAACGCAGGAAGTTGAATCCCTCGGGACTGATGAACTCCACCGCATGCGCGTAGAGCCCTCCCGCCACCCCGGCGAAGAAGGCGCCGATCACGAAAGCCGTGACCTTGAAACGGGTCGTGTCGATTCCCATGGCGGCGGCGGCGATCTCGTCGTCCCGCACGGCCTGGAATCCGCGCCCGTAAGTGGAGCGCACCAGGGCAATCATCGTGTAGATCGTCACGACCGCGGCACCGACCGCCCAGAAGAGATTCGTCGCCGGCAGAATCCCCTCCATTCCGCGTGCGCCGCCGACCGCGTTGGTATTCTGCAGAAGCACGCGGATGATCTCGCCGAATCCGAGTGTCACCATGGCCAGATAATCACCGCGCAGGCGGAGGGACGGTCCCCCCACAATCAGGCCCGCAATCGCCGCCACCACGCCACCAAAAAGCAGTACGGGGAGAAACGAAAGCTGGGAGGGAAGCGACGCACCGGTCCAGGAGAGTTGAGGAAAGAGGGCGGGAAGGGCCTTCCCGGTGAGCAGCGCCGAGGTGTAGGCACCGACCGCCATGAAGGCGGCATGACAGAGCGAGAACTGGCCCGTCTCACCCATCACCAGATTCAGGCTGACTGCCAGGATCACATTGATCGCGGCAAAGAGGATCACCTGCGTCGTGTAGGGATCGATCCACCCGCCGCACAACTGCAGCAGCACCGCGACGCCAAGCCCTGCGGCCAGGGCGATGCGCGGATTCCTGATGATGGCAACGGAGGAGTTGAACACGGAAGAGTTGTCGCGAAGGAAGCACCCCCATGGCAACGTCATTCGTGCATCGGAGGAGCTGTAGGATTGATATGAAATCAAGAAAGTAGGCGGATGTTAGAAATCTAAAACCAGGATGCAACGCATGCGAAGCAACGGCCCGGCCAGCCAAGGAGAGTTACTCAGCCTCCTCCCTCTGCAGCATGCGAACAAAACACTTTCTTCGGGTGCACCGAGTTTTCTGAGAGTTTCTCACTAGTGTCCGGTTGAGAGGGTGATTGGTTTTTGTTGCTTCTTCAAGATGAGTGATTTGCGAAGAACCCAAAATAGATGCCACGCATTTGAACTTGAAGCGCCGTTTTTTGAGGATACTCGGCCATGAACTCTGGCCGCTACATCCTCTCCCAAGTCCTCGATCTGGTAGATCGCAAGTCTCTCTCCCGATTGGTTCAGCGCTACGATGCGGAGAGCAAGGTTCGGCATTTCGGTTGTCG
>JBEAOJ010000036.1:0-24016 GCA_041164985.1 Verrucomicrobiota bacterium
TCCGTACTTGCTCTGCACCGTGGAGTCCCAGTCCAGGATCAGGGTGTCGGGTAAGGCTCCCCAGATCGGCCTGGCCGCCTCGGCCACCCACTGCGCGGAGTCCTCGGGACTCAACGAGGCAAAAAAACGCGAGAGGAGTCCGAGAAACAGGGAATAGGAGGATAGGGCTTGAAGCCCAAATCTTCCCAAAAACGAACAAAGCTCCCGGATCCGGGAGCTTGTCTTGAAATAGTGGCCGCGTGAGTTCTTCCTGCGCGGCATGTTTTGGCCCAGGGTTGGGCGCCTAGTTCTACTAGGACTTGTAACGCAGGCGCTTCTTATGCCGGTTGAGCTTCATGCGCTTGCGGCGCTTGTGCTTGGCGATTTTGGCTTTGCGTTTCTTTTTGATCGATCCCATCGGGGCTTGTTCTTTCGGTTCTTGGAGAAGCTGTCTTAGTAGACGACTTTGTTCAGAGGATATTCGATGATGCCTTCGGCACCGAGTGACTTCAGTTGCGGTATGATCTCCCGGACGATTTTCTCGTCGATGACGGTCTCCACAGCCACCCAGTCGTTTTGGGCCAAAGGCGAAATGGTAGGATTGCGAAGAGCGGGGAGCGCGTCGAGGAGATTCTGCAGCTTTGTCCTCGGAAGGTTCATCTTGAGGCCGACCTTGTCACGGGCGGTGAGGGCCCCGACGAGCAGGAGGGCGATGCGCTCCATCTTGCCGCGCTTCCAGGAATCGGCGTAGGCGGCCTTGTTGGCCACCAGTACGGGATAGGACTCGATGATGGTCTCCAGGATGCGGAGCTTGTTGGCGCGGAGGGAGGATCCGGTCTCGGTGATGTCGACGATCGCGTCGACGAGGTCGGGCACCTTGACCTCGGTGGCGCCCCAGGAAAACTCGATCTCAGCCTTCACCCCGTGGCTCTCGAAGTAGCGGCGGGTCAGGCCCACGGCCTCGGTGGCGACGCGCTTCCCCTCGAGATCCTTGACGGTCTTGTACGGGGAGTCCTCGGGGACGGCGATCACCCAGCGGGTGGGGTTGGCGGTCGCCTTGCTGTAGGGTAGCTCGGCGAGAACCTCCACCTTGGAGCCATTCTCCTCGACCCAGTCGCGGCCGGTGATGCCGCAGTCCAGATAGCCACCCTCGACATAGCGGCTCATTTCCTGGGCACGGAGCAGACGAAGGCGGAGCTCCGGGTCATCCACCGTGGGGCGGTAGGAGCGGCTGGTTCCGGATATGGAAAAGCCGGCCCGCTGGAAGAGCGAGAGTGTCGCCTCCATCAGGCTTCCGGAAGGAAGGCCAAAGGTAAGAATGGAATCAGCCATGATAAGAAGGGGCTGGGACGATAGGCCCTCTTGCATGGTGCTCACAAGCTAAAAGGTGCACCCCCCATTTTTCCGCCCCGTCTCCCAACGGCTTGGCTCCCCATCCCCTTCTCTCCATTGCCTATCTCCTATCCCCCAACTAGGGCTGCTCCCATGCCCTGTCACTGAGGTCGGTCTTCGCCTCCTTGCTCCTGCGCTTGGCACGGATCTTCATGATGAAGAGGATGGAGCCGTAGGTGACCAGCGAAACGGGGGTGGCGAAAATGGCGCCGCCGACCATGAGCGGCAGCCCGATGTCGACGAAGTTGTCCCACTGGAAAATCTCCGAGAACTTGAAATCTTCCTTCGAGAGCGGGGGGGCAAAGTGGTGGGGGTGGCTCAGGATCCAGAATCCCACCTGAAACTGCCAGCGGAGGATCAAAGGCCAGAGCGGGATGAAGAGATCGTGCAACGAGACCCCGATGACCGAACCGACGACGCTGCAGCGCGTCAGCAGTGAGAGCGCCATGGCTCCGAGAGTCTTGAGCCCGAAGATCGGGAGGAACCCGAAGAAGACGCCGATGGAGGTCCCGCCCGCCACGGAATGCGGCGCATCCTTGGCATCGAGAAGCTCATGGAACTTCCGGACAAAGTTCCGGATGTGACTACGGATCATGGGGCGTTTTGCGGAAAACGAGGGCAGTCAGCGTCCGCGTGCGGCGCCTCGTTTGGCGGCCGCCTTCCGTGCCGGGGCGGCTTTGCGCGGCTTGCCGAGGAGGCGGTCGGGATTGAGAGCCTGGAGCGCGGCAGGAACGAAGAGCCCGTCCTTGCGGATCAGCTTCCCGTCGAACCAGACCTCGCCGCCGCCGTAGTCCTTGCGCTGGATGCAGACCATGTCCCAGTGGACGGCGCTCTTGTTCCCGTTGCCCGCCACCTCGTAGGCCTGTCCGGGAGTGAAGTGGAAGGAACCGCCGATCTTCTCGTCAAAGAGGATGTCGCGCATCGGGTGGAGGATGTGCGGATTGAAGCCGAGTGAGAACTCGCCGATGAAGCGCGCCCCGGCATCGGTGTCGAGGATCTCGTTGAGCGCCTTGGTGTAGTTGGCCGTCGCTTTCACGATCCGACCCTTGGAGAACTCCAGGCGCACGTTGTCGAAGGCGATGCCGCGGTTGAGCGTCGGGGCGTTATAGGTCACATGGCCCTCGACCGAATCCTTCACAGGGCAGGAGAAGACCTCGCCGTCGGGGATGTTGTGCTCGCCTCCGCAAATCACCGAGCCGATCCCCTTGATGCTGAAGCGGAGATCGGTGCCGGGACCCTTGATGTGGACCTTGTCGGTACGGTCCATGAGCGCCTTAAGCGCCTTCATGCCCGGGATCATCCTGGCGTAGTCGAGCGTGCAGACGCGGAAGAAGAATTCGGCAAAGGCCTCCGTGCTCATCTGGGCCTGCTGCGCCATCGAGGGGGTGGGCCAACGCAGCACCACCCAGCGGGTCTTGTTGATCCGGTAGTCGAGGGCGGGGCGGAGCTTCGAGGAGAGGAGCGCCATCTTCCCCTGCGGGACGTCGGCGGTCTCCGAGATGTTGAGCGAGCCGCGCACGGCGATGTAGGCCTGCATCTTCCGCAGGCGGGCCAGGTCGATCGCCGCCATCGTCTCGGCCTGCGGGCCGGTGACGCCCAGAGCCAGTTCACGGCTGATGCGGCCCGAGTGCATCAGGACAAAGGGCTCGGCCTTCGCCGCGCGGACGGCGCGGATCAGCGCGATGACGAATTCCTCGGGGGTGTCGGAGACATCGATGAGGACGTTCTCACCGGCTTTCAGCTTGGTGGAGTGAGCGGTGAGGACGCGGGCGAGGGAGTCGTATCGTGGGTCGGACATGGGGATAAGTGAATAGGCTGAAGACTGAAGATTATTAGCGCAAGATGATCCCTTGTAAAAACCGACTTCCATCGTACGGGTGAAGGAAACATTCACCACGAAATGCACGAATTGGAGGAAGTCATTAGACACCATTTTCCCTTCTCTCACCCCTTGGTATTTCGTGACTTTCGCGTTTTTCGTGGTTCTCCCCCCATTTGCATCTTCTTCACCCAGTCCAAATAGTGGAGAGGCGATTTACATCAGTACGCCAGGACCTTTGCCAGAAAGCGTTGTGCCTCGGCCGTGCGGGGGCTGGCAAAGAACTCCGCCGCCGGGCCCTCCTCCAGCACCCGTCCTGCTGAGAGGAAAGCCACGCGGTCGGCGATCTTGCGCGCAAAACCCATCTCGTGGGTGACCAGGAGCATGGGTGTGTTCGACTCCCGAAGGTCGGCGATGAGGGAGAGGACCTCGGCCGTCATCTCGGGATCGAGGGCCGACGTCGGCTCGTCGAACAGCAGGAAGCGGGGCTTCGCGGCGAGTGCGCGTGCGATGGCCACGCGCTGGCGCTGGCCACCCGAGAGTTGGGCGGGGAGCTTCGCCGCCTGATCGGCGATGCCGAGCCGCTCCATCACTTCCATCGAGCGATCCTGCGCGGTGGAGCGATCGATCCCGTGAATCTCGACAAGGGGGAGCATGACGTTCCGCAGAACCGTCATGTGGGGGAAGAGGTTGAATGCCTGGAAGACCACGCCGAGTGTCCGGCGGTAATCCCGGAGTTCGGGCTCTCGATCGGGCACCTTCTCGCCGTTGATCAGCACGGTTCCGGAATCGGGACGCTCCAGTCCGGCGATCACGCGCAGGAGTGTCGACTTCCCGCCGCCGCTTGGCCCGAGCAGTGCAAGGACATGGGTAAACTCCACATCGAGCGAGAGAGCGTCGAGAACCGTGCGACGCACGGCGGGGTCTCTCCCGGGTGAGAAGGATTTGGTGATGCCGCGAACCTCGAGTCTCATGATTCAGGATTCAAAGCGAAGGCGCCGCTCAAGCATCTTGGCGAGCAGTGATATGGGGAGCGTGAGCGCCAGGTAGCCGATGGCCAGCGGGAGATAGCTCTCGAGCGTCCGATAGGTGGCCGAGTTGACCTGCTGGGCGGTGAGTGTGAACTCCCCGATGCCGATGATCGAGAGGAGCGATGAGTCCTTGATCAGCGAGGCGAACTGTCCGGCCAGCGGCGGAAGGATCTGGCGCAGTGCCTGCGGAGCAATGACAAAGCGGTATGTCTGGAGGGAAGTCAGGCCGAGGGCGCGGGCGGATTCCAGTTGGGAGGCGGGAACCGAGTCGATCCCGGCGCGGATCATCTCGGAGAGATAGGCGCCGCTGAAGAGCGAGAGGATCAGGATGCCGGCGATAAGCCGGTCCTGCAGGCCGATGCCGTTGGCCACGACATAGAAGAGGAAAAGGATCTGGGCGAGGAGCGGTGTTCCCCGGATCACTTCCACGTAAAGAAGGGCGATGGAACGCAGGGGCAGGATGCGGGAACGCCGTGACAGGGCGACCGCCACGCCGATCACGGCGCTCAGGACCAGCGAGAGGAGGGAGATCAGGATCGTGAGGAGCCATCCCTCCAGAAAAACGCCCCGATAATTCCAAACAGCTTCCCATCCGCCTCGAGTCACACCCGCCGCGCCACCCATGACGAGAGAGCAGAGCAGGGAGGCCACTAAGAGGATCAGTGCAAGCCACGATCCCTTGAGCCATCCGGGTGAGGGATTCTCGGGCGACTCAATCAGGAATGTCGTGAAGCTCGACTTCATACGTATTTCCTCAAAAGGGGAGAATCATTCAGTGGACAGCTTATCCGTTTCAATTGGAGAGCATGTTCCATCGATCCAGAGAGGGCGCCTAGCGTTGGAACCGGAACAATCCCTCTGCGGTGCGTGTGGTTGCCTCGGCGACCTCTTCCAGGGAGATGCCCCGGACTTCGGCGATCTTCTCTGCCACCAGCCGGGTGTGGGCCGGTTCCGCGCGCTTGCCGCGATAAGGCACGGGGGCGAGATAGGGACAGTCGGTCTCGACCATGTAGCCGTCCGCCGGGACCGCCGCCGCGGTGAGGCGCACCTGTTCGGCGTTCTTGAACGTGATGATGCCGGTGAAGGAGACCAGATGACCGAGTGCCGCCACCTCGGCAGCCTCCTCCGTGGTTCCCCCGAAGCAGTGGAAGACACCGCGCAGCTTGCCGGTGTAGGGCCGTAGCACTTCGAGCGTGTCCTCCCACGCGGAGCGCTGATGGATTACGACATTGAGCCCGAGCTCCAAGGCGAGATCGAGCTGCATCCGGAAGGCGTCCGCCTGCGCGGACTTCCAAGCGCCCTCTGCAATCAGGCGTTCCTGATCACCGTGACTTTGGGCGAGCAGTGCCGAGTCAACGTCCGCAACCTTCGGCGCCAGCAACTCCTCCGGCACATGATGATAATCAATGCCGGTCTCCCCGATGGCGACAACCTTGGGATGCCGCGCCAGTTCGCCCAACGCGGGAAGGAAATCGAGGCCCTCCTCGGTGACATTGGTGGGATGGATGCCGACGACGGCATGGACATTCGGGAATCGCTCCGCCAGCGCCACGGCGCGACGACTGCTCTCCAGACCCGTGCCGATCGAGATGATGCGGGTGACGCCGACCTCGGCGGCCCGGGCAATGACCCCATCGAGATCCGGTGCGAAATCCGGATAGTCGAGATGGGCATGCGTCTCGATCAGATTCATGGGTTAGGGAGAGTTTTGAATTTGGGACTCAGGAAATCAGGAAGGGAAAAAGAGAGCGATTGAGCCAACATTCAAAGAGGACGGGTGCATTCATGGCGAAGTGTCATACCTAATAGTTCACTCAGTATTCTTGAGTTCCTGAGTTCCTGATAAAATTTCCCTTCAGCCTTTAGCTTTCAGCTTTTCCCTTCCCCCTAGTCTCCGTAACCGTTGGGGTGCTTCACGTGCCAGGCCCAGGCGCTCTCGATGATGGTCCGGATGTCCTGGTACTTCGGCTGCCAGCCGAGTTCGCGGCGGACCTTGTCCGATCCGGCGATAAGACGGGGCGGATCGCCCGCTCGGCGCGGTTTCTCGACGGCCTTGATCTCCCTGCCGGTGACGGCGCGGCAGCAGTCGATGACTTCCTTGACCGAGGTGCCGCCTCCGGTGCCGAGGTTGTAGAAGGCGCTCTCCTTGGCAGTGAGCGCAAGCAGGTGCGCCTGTGCCAGGTCGACGATGTGGATGTAGTCGCGGATGCAGCTGCCGTCGGGCGTCGGGTAGTCGGTCCCGTAGATCTCGACGGACTCCTTCTGGCCGAGGGCGACCTTGAGGATATTCGGGATGAGGTGGGTCTCGATGCGATGATCCTCACCGAACTGCTCCGTGGCGCCGGCTGCATTGAAGTAACGAAGGGCGACGAAGGTGATGCCGTGAATCTCTCCGTACCAGCGCAGGACCTTCTCGAACATGAGCTTCGACTCGCCGTAGGGATTGATCGGCTTCTGGGGCAGCGTCTCGTCGATCGGCATCGACTCGGGGATGCCGAAGGTGGCGCAGGTCGAGGAGAAGACGAAGCGCTTCACCCCCTCGGCCACCATGGCCTCGAGCAGGTTCACGCCGTTGGCCACGTTGTTGCGGAAGTACTTGCCCGGATTGGTCATCGACTCGCCGACGAGCGCGTTGGCGGCGAAGTGCATGACGGCCTCGGCCTTCGACTCATGCAGGGCCAGCCTGATCGCCTCGATGTCGGCGAGATCCCCCTGGAAGAAGGTCGCCCTGGGGTCGATGGCGAGCCGGTGCCCCTCGGTGAGGTTGTCGAAGACGGCCACGGTGTAGCCGGCATTCAGGAGTTGCTCGACGCAGACGCTGCCGATGTAGCCGGCTCCGCCGGTGACCAGGATGGTTTTCATCCCTTCAGCTTAAAATCACGCGCCGTCGCGTGAAAGCCGAATCATCAGCCGACCTTGACCTTGGGAGCCTTCGGGGCCTCCTCCTTGCCGCCCGGTGTTCCCGATTTCTGGTCCTTCTCCTTAGATGTGGGGGGGAGGACGGGCGGGAAGCCGTTCAGGCGGCGCCAGATCTCGAAGCCGAGCGGCACACGGTTGAGGAAGACCCACCCGATCACCTGGTTGCCCTGGCGGAGGAACTTCTTGTCGGGCCACTCGTCGCCGCGGACATGCTGCTCCGGCTCGATGAGGACACGGAAGTTTCCGGAGGCGTCGCTGGCATAATCGATCTGGCGGATCCTGCCACCGAAGGTACCGATCGAGACGTCGGGGAATCCGGAGAAGAGGATGGCCGGCCACCCCTCGAACTGGAGGCGCGCCTGGGGAAGCGCTCCCTTGCGATGGGCGTAGGCCAGCACAAGCGGGGCATCGCGTCCGGTCAGCGTCAGCTCGACGACGCGGTCGTTGGTGTCGGGAATGATGGTGCAGAGTTCGTCCCCTTCCTTGAGGAACTGTCCGCCCCCGCCGACGTTCGCATGGACGCGGAAGACGACGCCGTCGCACGGCGCCACCACGTGACGCGCCTTGAAGCGTTCGATCCGGTTCTCGATGTCCTGGAGTTCGCGTTCCGTTGAGAAGAGGCTCTGTTCGCCCTTGCGGAGGTTGCTCCTCGCGACGGCGATCGAGGAAATCCCGGAGGCATCCGTCTGGAGGACCTGCGCCTGCTGGGTGAGGTAGGCGGCCCTTGCGCGCTCCAGCTCCGCGGCGGCCCGCTCGCGGTCGATGCCGGCACGGTCGATCCGCAGGCGAGCCTCCTCGCGCGAGAGCTTGCTCTCGATGGCGCCGAGCGTGCCTCCGGAGTGGAGCTTGTCGATCATGTCGAAGCGGGTCTGCTCGAAGTCGCGGGAGAACTTGGCGTTGGAGAGGACGTGATCCGCGACCTCGACGGCCTTCCGGGCGGATTCCAGGTTCGCCTTGGCGGCGTTGACCGCCGATTCGCGGGCCGCTTCCGTTGCCGTGGCCGCCGCGCGGAGTTCGGAGACCTCCTCCTTGGCGCACCCGAGGCGTCCGCGCAGGAACTCCAGTTGAGCCGCGAGTCTGGTGCCCAGATCGGGGTCGTTGTCCTCCAGATCGACCACGGGTTCCCCTTTCTTCACATGGGAACCCTCGACGACATGCCACTTGCGGACCTGGCCCGGGATCCGGGCGGTCAGTACCTGGGATCGCTCGACGGGCGAATACGCGATCACGGTGCCGCGCCCCTGCACGGTCTGCTGCCACGGCACAAACGCCAGCACGAACGGAGAGGCGGCCATGCACCAGAGCACGATCCGGGAGAAGCGCCGGACGACAGACGGGGTTTCCGTCGCGCGGGTCAGATCCTCCCAGGAGACGTGAGCCGGGCGGGGTTCGTCGTGTGATTCGCTGCTGCTCATGGGATGGTGACGATGGTGCCGATGCGCTCGGCGATATCGCGCTGGGTGGTTCCGACGATCAGGGTCCACGGCGCGTCCGGGGCGGAGAGTCTGGTGATGAGCGCCGGGTGAAGCTCCGGGTCAAGGAGATCGAGCGTTCCGTCGAGCAGCAGCAGGCGGGGCTTGGCAAGGATGGCCCTGACGATACCCAGGAGCACCAACTCGGAGGCGGAGAGGGGCCATCCCGTGGATGAGAGAGGGGTGGAGAGTCCCTGGGGGAGGGCCGCGACGCGTTCCTCCAGACCCGCATCCTGAAGGGCCTGCCGGATCTCCTCGACCCCGATCTTGTCGTTCCCGGCACGGAGGTTCTCGAGGATCGTTCCGGAAAAGACCTCCCCGCGTCCCGCGTGCGCGATGAGCCCGCGTGCCGCGGAGCGGTTCAGCGTGGTGGATCCGATGCCGTCGAAGGATACGCGCGCCCCCTCGGGGGAGCGGAGCAGCGAGAGGGTCTCCAGGAACCGGGTCTTCCCGCATCCGGGAGGGCCGAGAAGGGCGATCCGCGAGCCTGCGGGAGCCTCAAGGGAAATCTCCCCGCCGGGTGTGGGGCAGGATGCCTGCACGGACAGGGGCTTTCCCGCAGGAAGGAGCACCTCGCCCCCCTCCGGTTCCAGGGTGAAGCTGTCAACGACGCCGAGTTTGTCCAGCGAGGCCTCGAGGTCGTAGAAGGACTGCAGATGTTTTCCGCTCTTGGCCAGGGCCGAGAGCACCAGGGTGACGATCAGCTCGGAGGCGACCAACTGGCCGAGGGTGAGTTGACGGTTGATGACGAGCCAGCCGCCCAGGCCGAGCAGGAAGGTGCTCCCCACGGCCTCCAGATAAATCATGAAGAGGTTCTGCCGCCAGAAGATCCTGAAGTGATCCTTGCGTGCCCCGATGTAGTCCGCGCTGAGGGAACGGGTCCGGTCGAGGGCCAGGCCCTGCATCGACCCGGTGCGGAAGAGGGAGGGTGAGCGGGCGATCTCCCCGATCCATCCGGCGAGGTCGAACTTGGCATAGCTCTCCTCGATGCGGGTGGAGACGGCGCCGGTTCCGAGGGTGAGGGTCACCACGACCACCGAAACGACGAGGATGACGGCGTAGGAGAGAAGGTAGGGGTGGTAGCAGGAGAGCAGGATGAGCCCCACCAGCGTGATCATGACCACGCCGATCCCTTCGACCAGAAGCCCCGCCAGCGATTTCTGCACGGAGCTGATCTCGAAGAACCTGTCGGCCAGGTCGCCGGCGTTGCGCCCCTCGTAGGAGGAGGGTTCGGCCCGCGAGAAATTCGCCGCGAATCTCTCCGCATAGCGGACGAAGAGACGACGCTGGAGATACTCCGCCAGCAGGATCTGAAGGCACTTCATCGTGGCCGAGATCAGGAGCAGGGCCAGCATCACCAGCGCAAGGGCGACCACCGGCCAGAACAGGACGCCGAAGGCGACCGTGTTCACCAGCGTCTCGATGGCCGCCGGGGCCGCAATCGAGAGGAGGCCGATGGCCAGGGCGAAGATCAGGATCATCCCCACGTCCCGGGGATCGAGATCAAGGGCTTTCCTGAGGCGGTTCCAGGAGCCTTCGTCGGCGTGGTGGCGTGCGTGGGACATGTAAAAATAGAATACGGAACCTATAGGGGCCCGTGTCTTTCATCCATTAGAAGGAATTTAACGAATCCATTGATAAAATCAAACAAGTCATGGGATGCCCGCACAAAAAAGCGGAGACCGCGGCCTCCGCTTTCCTTGGATGGCATGCGTCCGGATCAGACCGCCTGTTCCCCGGTCTCCTCGGTACGGATGCGGACCGCGTTCTCCACGGGGAGGACGAAGACCTTGCCGTCGCCGATCTTGCCGGTCTTGGCGGCGGCCACGATCGCCTTGATGGCGCCGTCGACCGCGCTGTCAGCCAGGATGACCTCGAGCTTGATCTTGGGGAGGAAGTCGACCGTGTACTCGCTGCCGCGGTAGATCTCGGTGTGGCCCTTCTGGCGGCCGAAGCCCTTGACCTCGGTCACCGTCATGCCCTCGATGCCGAGTTCGCTGAGGGCGTCCTTCACTTCCTCGATCTTGAAGGGCTTGATGATCGCTTCGATTTTTTTCATGTCGCTTGGTGCTTGGATTCGGGTGCGTTGGGATGGGTTGGGTGAAAAGCTCGGGATTAACCGTTCAGGGTGTATCCTTCCTCGCCATGGTCGTGGATGTCCAGCCCTTGTGATTCGATTTCACCGCCGGGTCGGAGTCCGACCAGCAGGCGGACCACCAGGGCGATGAGGAGGCTGGCGGGAAGAACAAGCAGGAGCGTGACGCCGATCGCCTTGAGCTGGACAAGCCAGAGGGCGTGTCCCTCCAGGGCTGCCTTCAGGCCGTTGGCCGCGGCAGGGGCTCCAAGGAGATTCGGATTGGCGGCGGCGGTGGCGAGGATGCCGGTGAGGATGAGGCCGACCGTGCCGGAGACGCCGTGGACGCCGAAGACGTCGAGCGTGTCGTCGTAGCGGAAGGCCCGCTTGATGGTCGTGCAGGCGATGAAGGAGACCAGGCCGGCGACGGCCCCGACGATGACCGCCCCGCCCGCATCGACGAACCCGCAGGCGGGCGTGATGCCGACGAGACCCGCAACGGCGCCCGAGCAGAAGCCGAGCACGCTCGGCTTGCCGCGCTGCAGGAACTCGACCAGGGGCCAGACCAGGCTGGCAGTCGCTCCGGCGAGGGTCGTGGTCAGGAAGGCGTTGGCGGCGATGCCGTCGGCGGCGAGGGCGCTGCCGGCATTGAAGCCGTACCAGCCGACCCAGAGGATCCCGGTGCCGACGGAGGCGAGCACCATGCTGTGAGGCATCATCGGCTCGCGGCCGAATCCTCTGCGCCTCCCGAGGATCAGGCAGAGGACGAGGGCGGACCAGCCGCAGGCCATCTCCACCACCATGCCGCCGGCGAAGTCGATGGCCGGGATCGCGGCCTTCGGGTTCCAGACTCCGTTGAGCAGGCCGGTGGCACCCCAGACCATGTGGGTGAGAGGGATGTAGACGATCAGGAACCAGAGGAAGGCGAAGAGGATGACCGAGGTGAACTTCATCCTCTCGGCGGAGGCGCCGAAGATGAGCACCGGCGTGATGATCGCGAAGGTGAGCTGGAAGATGCAGAAGACATTCTGCGGGATCCAGAAAGCGTAGTCGGTGTTCGGTGCGCTGCCGACATCACGGAGGAAAAGGAACTCCGTTCCCCCGAGAAAGGGGCTCAGCGCATTGGCCAGCGGGCCCGCATCGCTTGAGGCAAAGCTCTTGCCGAAGACGAGGCTGTATCCGAAGGCCCACCAGATGACCCCCACCAGCGCGGTGATGCCGAGGCAGAGGGCGGCCATCGAGAGGACGTTCTTCTGGCGGACGAGGCCGCCGTAGAAGAGGACGAGACCCGGCAGGGTCATGAAGAGCACCAGGGCCGCGGAGACCATCATCCAGGCGGTGTGCGAGGGTGAGGCCGAGGGGGCGATGCCGGTCGGCGTGGGGTCGGAGTTGCTCCGCTCTGCCTCGGCGTAGGCGACGCGCTGCTCAAGCGTGGGGGTCGGCGCGGGCGCAGCCGTGAGGCGTGTGGCCGGAAGCACCAGCGGGAGGAGAAGCAGAAGGAGGGGGAGGAGTCGTGATCGGATACTCATGGAATGAAGTTGCGGGGTTTTACCCGAAACACCTTTCCGCAAGCCAGACTTTCATGGGTTTTAGGCTGAAGGCTGAAGGCTGTTAGACCGGATTTTGGAATAAAGCGGCATCAACTGGTGTGGATGGTTCACCCGGGTGGTGGGGCCTGATGCAGTTAAGGAGTTAAAAATGTTAAAAGGGTTACAAGGGCCTGAATTGGAACCCTTGATTCGACTCCACTTTTTAACACTTCAACTTTGCTAGCCCGGCCTCGGCCTGACGGCCTGCGTTACGGCTAACTTTTTTAACCCCTTTCCCCGCTCCCGGAATCCCTTTCACCCCTGTGCATAACTCCTTTCTGATGAGGTGCTCCAAGTATTTGGACGGGGTCATCCCCTGCGACTTCGCGAGGTTTTTAAAAACCTCGCGAAGTTGCGGATCAAGGCATGCGTTGACTTGTAAGGCTGCTTTGCTCAAACGGTCACGGGCCTCCAACCTCCCCGACCGTCGGAGCAGCCGGTGACCCGGCCATCCTTGCCCATGACGAAGAGGTGGATCCAGCCGTTGGCCACGAGGTTGGCGACGTCCTTGTGCTTGGCGAGCACCTTGTCGATCGACTCCGCGGGGGCTTCCACGATGACGGCGAGCCGGAGCGGTTCGTGCCTCCATTCCCGGCCGTCGTGCACCGACTGGAAGGGGAGGCCCGTCTTGAGATCGCCGCCGTTCCCCTCGTGGACCCCGAGCAGGCCGGCCACGTTGTGGATCACCTTGTCGCCGGAGCCGAAGAGCCTGTTGTCGACGGTGGAACCGAAGTACTGGAGGTTGATCCAGCTCGCCACGACCACCGGGGCGATGAGGAGCAGTTCCAAGGTCGCCTCGCCGTCGTCGAGATCGTGCCGGTAATCGTGCAGGAAGACCCTGCCGCCGAGATCGAGACCCCGCGTCCGCTCCCTGGGTGCGGCGATGAAGGCGTGGTTGCCGGCAAGCCCCCACTCGGGCCGGACCTGCGCCCAGTCCCGGCTCCGCGCGGCCACCTCGCCGTCGAGATCGACCGCGGCGGGATCGAGGCCGAGGAGCGGCGCCCTCTCCCTCCGGGCGATCCCTCCGGCCAACCTGAGATTCCGCGCAAGCGAGTTGACCGGCTCCCGGTGCGAGGCGGGTACGGAGTCGAGGCCGAAGAGCGTCACCTCGTCGGTGGTCGTGTTGTGAAGGCCGGCCAGGAAGAGCGTCTCTTCCGGTATGACGATCCCCTGTTCCAGAAGCCCTTTCCGGACCACGGGATCGTTGAGGATCTCGGCGGCGGTCCTTGCATTGGCCTCGCCGGTGTGGCCGCCGCAGGCGCCGCAGTCGAGGCTCGATCCGTAGGGATTGTTCTCCGTCGTGCTTCCGTGGCCGCAGAGGAGTACCAGCTTGGAAAGGCCGCCCTTGGCCAGGCCCATGTGCCGGAGAGCACCGGCGGCGAGCGTCACCCGGGTCTCGGGCGGAAGGACCGTCACATCGACATCGCAGCCGCAGCCCTGCTCGGGATGCGAGTGACCCGTCAGGTCCCGGATCATCCTGCCGAGGAACCCGAGCCCGAGGGTCTCGACAAAGACGAAGCTCGAGACGGCCGAGTTCTTGAAGGACTTCCAGGCTCCGGCGAACCGCTTGTGCCGAGCGATCGCGCCGAGTTCGGCCCGGGAGCCGTGCGAGGGAACCTTCACGGCGGGGGTCAGGAGAACCGGGCACTGCGGGGTGCCGCTTGTCTCCCCTGCGGGCACCGCCTCGATCGGGAACCCGAAGAAGCCGGCGAACCCGATGGTCTTTCCCGATGGGGCCACATGTTCAAGCGCCCTCCGGAAGACCTCCGACCGGACATCGATGCAGAAGACCGCCTGGAAGTCGGGTGCCTCTCCCGACCTGCCGCCTCCCAGCGAGGCGAGCTGGGAGAAGAGCTTCCGCCGTGTTGCGATCTCGTGGGCCCGCTGCCAGAGGAGGCGCGGCGCGGCCTCGGGTGCCGGGGCTTCCGCGTGGGCGGTCTGGGCCGTCTGGGCGGTGAAGGCCACCATGGGGAAGGCGTTCTGGAGCGCACACTCGTAGACCAGCCTGATGGCCAGCAGATGCCTCAGGATGTCATCCTGTTCCCCGTACAGTCCTTTTTCATGGGCCAGGAACTTCAGGTGACCGGCCCAGCCGCCGATGCCGAGCAGCAGGGAGTGGAAGACCTCCTCAGCCGTCGCCTCTTCGAGACCCAGGGCGGCGGCCGCCCGGTCGATCTCGTGGGCGGGATCATCCCCGAGGCCCCGGACGAATTCCCTCCAGCCCTTCAGGCCCGCCGTCTCGGGGTTCCTGTCAAGCGAGGCGGCCTGCCGCCATGCCGCGAAGAGCGGCACGCCCTTCCAGGGGAATCCCCAGAGCGCCTGACCGCCGTCGTAGTAGGCCGTGCACCACTTGGAGATCTCCTCCGTCACGAAGGCCCCCCACCGGGTTCCGCACTCCGCATCGATCCTAGCGCTCGGGAGATCGGCCGGAGGGAGCGGCAGCTCCCAAGCGTCGGCCTGAAGTCCTGACACGAGTTCCTCCGGGGTGATGGCGGCATTCGCCTCGCCGATCGCCCTCCGCAGATCCTCCGCGGTGATCTTGCCGTTCTCATGGAGCTCCCGGTAGAAGGAAGGCGGGAGCGACAGGGGCGTGCCGGCATTCCGGGCGAGCACCCCGGCGGCTTTGGCAAAGGGCATGCCGGAGAGTCCGACAAAGGGATTCACGGCGACGAACCGCGAGAGCGGCCAGAGCGGCGCGATGCGGCCCAAGGCCTCGTCGGCCTGGGATTTGAACGAGCAGGAGGGTACGGTGATGGCGCTGGAGTGCATGGTGGTGGTGCGGGATTTGAGTGGGAGTGAACGTGGGTTAAGGCTCTTTTGGAGTGAGTGGGAGAGTCAGGATTTCCGGGGGCGAGGTGGCCAGATCGAGGCGACCAGGCGGTTGGCCGCCGTGTTGACGTAGAAACCGTTGTAGGCGTGAACGAAGAGGGTGCGGCCCGCTGCCGTCGAGGCCCAGTTCGGGGGAAGGAAGGCACGTAGAGCCAGCAGCAGGAAGGAGAGGGCCGTGAGCAAGGCGATCGGCCAGGCCATCGTGAAGGTGGGGGCAGGAGCGACGGAGTCGCCGAGCAGATGCCGCGTCCCCTCGTGGAGGGCGACCGAGAGAAGGCCGACGCCGCCGGCGACGGCGATACCGGAAAGGAACCCGATGGCGCCGGGCGAGGTCGACCACCAGTGCCAGAGGAGCTGGGCGAGGGCCACGGCCAGGATCAGACCGAGACCGAAGCGGCCCGAGTCCTCCCACGGGGCGCTTCCGGAGAGGGAGGAGAGAAGGGCGACCAGACCGCCTGCCGCCGCGAAGGCTGCAAGTGCCCCGAGAAGGCCCCGGTAGCTCCGCGCGGGCGGGGAACCGGCCGACCGTGCCCCGGCGATCACGCTTCCCGATGAGAGGAAGGCGTGGGCCTTGTAGAGCGAGTGGGCGGCGATGTGAAGCAGGGCCAGGGCGAAGGCCCCGAGGCCGCACTGCAGCATCATGAATCCCATCTGGGCGACCGTGGAGAAGGCGAGCGTCCTCTTCACGCTCGTCTGGGTGATCATGACCAGTGAGGCGAAGAGGGCGGTGAAACCGCCGACCGCCGCCAGGAGTTCCAGCGCCTTGGGGGCTTGGGCCATGAGCGGGCTGAACCGGATGATGAGGAAGCCGCCCGCATTGATGATGCCCGCGTGCATGAGGGCGGAGACCGGCGTGGGGGTCTCCATCGTGTCGGGAAGCCATCCGTGGAAGGGGAACTGGGCCGACTTCAGGACCGCCGCCACCACGAGCAGGAGGGCGATCGTCTGGAGCGGGGCCTCCTCACGGGAAGCACCGGCAAAGAGCGCGGAGTAGTCAAGGGTCCCGAAGGCGCGCCAGGCGAACCAGAGCGCGGCAAGGAGGGCGATGTCACCGAGCCTGCTGAAGAGGAATTTCTTCCGGGCCGCCACCAGCGCCGCCGGCCGGTCTGGATAGAAGGTGAGCAGCTTGTGCAGGGCCATGCTGACACCCATCCAGGAGAGGACGAAGAGGGCGAGGTTTCCGGAGACCACGAGCAGGAGGACACATCCGGCGGTCACCGAGAGCCACTTGAAGAAGCGACCCTGGTCGGGGTTGCCTCCGAGGTAGTTGGCGGAGAAGCGGATCACGGCCACCGCGAGGAAGGCCGCGAGCACCAGCATCACCGCGGAGACCGAGTCGAAGTAGGAGGAGAGGGCGAGCGGCCCCCACGAGGCGACGGAGTGCTGCAGGGGGTGCCCACCGATCACAAGCGCTCCGGCCGAGAGGATCGAGACAAGGAGGGAGAGCAGGCTCATGAGCTGGGCGGCCTTGCCGGTTGCAGCGGGCCGTGCGTTGGCGATCCCCCGGGGGAGGAACAGCGCGGCCAGCAGGGGAAGCGGCGCGAGGAGAGGGAGGAGGGTGGCGTATGGATGGAGTTCTTTCATGGGCGCATCCTAGCCAACATCATTCTTGTTGATCCAATAGATGCTTTTTAATAGATCGTTTGATTAACTAGAACATTCCGTGTCCTTCCTCAACTACCATCACCTCCGCTACTTCCGCGCGATCGCGCAGACGGGCAACCTGACCCGCGCCGCCGAGCACCTGAACATCTCACCCTCCGCGCTGAGCATCCAGCTGGGACAGCTCGAGGAGAGCCTCGGCCAGGAACTCTTCGAAAGGCGGAAGAAGCGGCTCGAGCTCACGGAGGCGGGCAGGCTCGCCCTGGACTATGCCGAGACGATCTTCCGCAGCGGCGAGGAGCTGCTCGACGCCCTCAAGCACCGCGTCCCGAAGCAGCGCCAGATCCTGCGCGTCGGGGCGGTGGCCACCCTCTCCCGCAACTTCCAGCTCGAACTGCTGCGTCCGTTCCTCTCGCGGCCCGACGTGGAGCTCGTCGTGCGGACCGGGGCTCTTCGCGATCTGCTCGGGATGCTCGAGGCCCATGCGGTCGACATCGTCCTCTCCAACCTGCCTGTCCCCCGCGATGCCGAGACCGATCTCCGGAGCCACCTCCTCGACGAGCAGGAGGTGAGCCTGGTCGCCCACCGGAAGAACGCGCGCTTCCGTTTCCCGGAGTCGCTGGAGGGGATGCCGATGGTTCTGCCGACACTCGAGAGCAGCATCCGGGGACCATTCGACCTGCTGCTCGAGCAGCACGGTGTGCGCCCGCAGATCGTCGCGGAGGTGACCGACATGGCGATGATGCGACTGCTGGCGCGCGAGGCCGAGGCGGTGACTCTGGTGCCGAGGGTCGTGGTCCGTGACGAGCTCCGCGCGGGAACGCTCGTGGAGCTCCACCGCATCAGGCGGATCCGGGAGAGCTTCTACGCGATCACGCCGGCGCGCCAGTTTCCGAACCCCCTGGTGAAGGAGCTGCTGGGAGGCCCCCGTCCGGAAAAGTCACGGACTCCCAAACGGAAAAAGGCGGGGACCTGAGTCCCCGCCTTTTCGCGGAGGGCTTTGTGAAAAGCCCGTTCGGTGACGAACCAAATCGTCCTGCGGCTACAGGCCGTTTGAGCGGGCTAGACCGCCTTGTCGCCGGTCTCGTCGGTGCGGATGCGGATCGCGTTCTCCACGGGGAGTACGAAGACCTTGCCGTCGCCGATCTTGCCGGTCTTGGCGGTCTTGACGATCGCACCGACCGCGCCCTCGACGGCGCCGTCGGCCACGACGATCTCGAGCTTGATCTTGGGCAGGAAGTCGACGGTGTACTCGCTTCCGCGGTAGATCTCGGTGTGGCCCTTCTGGCGGCCGAAGCCCTTGACCTCGGTCACCGTCATGCCCTCGATGCCCAGCTCGCTCAGGGCGTCCTTGACCTCCTCCAGCTTGAAGGGCTTGATGATTGCTTCGATTTTTTTCATGGGTGTTGGTGGGTGTGGGTTGGACCTTCCTGGGATTAGTGGTTGTAGCCCTCCTCACCGTGATCGGTGATGTCGAGACCCTGGTGTTCCGCCTCGACCGAAGGACGGAGGCCGATGAGCAGCTTGACGATGAAGGTGATGATGATGGTTCCGATCACCGCGAGGGCGATGGTGATTCCGGCGGCCTTGGCCTGAGCCACGAGGAGCGAGTGGGACTCGATGGCGGCCTTCAGCCCGTTCTTGGCGGCGTAGGCGTCGCTGACAAGGTTGCCGTTCACGGCGGGGTTGACCAGGACGCCCGTGATGAGGGCTCCAACCGTTCCGCCGACACCGTGGATGCCGAAGGTGTCGAGCGCGTCGTCGTACTTGAAGATCCCCTTCAGGACGGTGACGGCGAAGTAGGGGACGACACCGGCCACCACGCCGATGATCGCGGCACCCGTGGAATCCACGAATCCGCAGGCCGGGGTGATGACCACGAGGCCGGCCACGGCACCCGAGCACATGCCGAGCACGCTGGGCTTGCCCTTGAGGATGAACTCGAGCAGGGGCCAGACGAAGGCGGCGATGGCGGTCGCGATCGTGGTGGTGAGGAAGGCGTTGGCGGCGATGCTGTCGGCGGCCAGGGCGCTGCCGGCGTTGAAGCCGTACCAGCCGACCCAGAGAAGGCCGGTGCCGATCATGGTGAGCACGAGGCTGTGGGGAGGCATCGGCTCCTTGCCGTGTCCGACGCGCTTGCCGAGCAGGAGGCAGAGGATGAGGGCGCTCCAGCCCGAGGACATGTGGACCACGGTGCCGCCGGCGAAGTCGATCGCGGGGATCTTGGCATCGGCGTTCCAGACACCGTTCATGAGACCGGTGGCGCCCCAGACCATGTGGGCGAGCGGGAAGTAGACGAGGAACATCCAGAGGCCGACGAAGGCCATCAGGGCGGTGAACTTGAGGCGCTCGGCCGTGGCACCGAAGATGAGGGCCGGTGTGATGATCGCGAAGGTCAGCTGGAAGATGCAGAAGACATTCTGAGGGATCCAGTAGGCGTAGCTGGTGTTGGGGGCCGAATCGATCCCCTTCAGGAAAAAGAACTCGGTGCCGCCGATGAAGGGGCTGGCGAAGTTCGTTCCGAAGACCAGGCTGTAGCCGACCGCCCACCAGATGATGGCGACCAGACCGGTGATGCCCAGGCACATGGCGAGCATCGAGAGGACATTCTTGGAGCGGACCAGACCTCCGTAGAAGAGAGCCAGGCCGGGCAGGGTCATCAGGAGCACCAGGGCCGCCGAGACCATCATCCAGGCCGTGTGGCCGGCGATGGCGACCGGGGCGATATTCGTCGGAGTCGGGTCACCGTTGGTCAGGGCCGCCTGCAGATAGGCGGTCTGGGCCTTCAACGGGGCGTCCGCGAAAGCGATCGGGGTGGGTGCCGGCGCGGCATCCTCAGCATGGAGAGTGGAAGTGACGGCGCCGAGGATCGCCAGTGAGGCGACCGCCGCGAGCAACCGGAGCACGGAGGTGGTTTTTTTCTTCATAGGGTTGGTGTTGGTTGTGGCGCCCGGTGAGGGGCGGTGAAGACAGGGAAGCAACCCCCGTGCCAACTTTTGCAGACTCGTTCTTTTCAGCTTGGGGCTACGTTGCCGCTCGGTTGCCGTATGATCAGATACGGCTGCCCTCGCGCGCCTTGCCCAAACTGAAAACTCCATTGCCCGCAAAGATGGCTCAGAAGAAAGGGGCTTTTGGCGATTTTTGGCCTCTTAAGAGTCCAGAGGGGGCATTTGGTGTTTTTTATCCACGCTGAACCATCAACTGCTTTTTTTGCTAATCTGGGTATGCACTTTATTCCCCTAGACACAATAAGTTGTGATCTGCCACCTACTGACCAAATCGTCCCCTTTGACTGGTGGCAAGACAATGGCTTGTTCCATTAGATGCTAGAAAAACAGCCCACTTGAACTCGAATTGCGACGGTTAAACCGGAAGGTGAACTCGTCCAGACAGTATTCCAAGTGCAAGAAACTGACGACTTCTTGGTGTGTTCGCTGTCAGCAGTTCGATCGCAGTTTGTGGATAGTCAGCCATGCACTCAAATCGCTACCAGTTGGGGATAGGGGAATAAAATGCATACCCAGATTTGCTAAATAGAGTGAAATCGACTGGCGGAACGCAATCCACTTACACTTCTCTAAAAATCTCCGTCATCGGGGGAACCCCCTAGGTTTCTGGCGTAACGCTCAGTGAGCAGAACATAGAGAAAGACGCATATGAGGGAAGTCAAGAACCAGAGCCCCACGAAGGCGAGAATGTTTTTGATAATTTCAAACATAGGCGGGAAAGGAAGAGTTCACGAATGGCTTGGATTCCTGACGACAATGCTCGGGATGATGAAATTTGCCGAGCGGGAGGAGTGGACGAGCCGCTTTCCCGCCCGGCATTTCTGTCGAACTGCGCACCCCCCGGCACGCAGCCCTCCATATTCTCGAAGAGACGCCGAGACGTTCCCGGATGACACCCTGAAGTGAGCCATTGATTTCATTTTGTCCGCTTATTGAGTATTCCTTTCAGGCCCCCATCAAGGATCATGGTAAAGTTTTCCGCGATCGATAAGAGTTCGGAGGCCGTTGACGTCTTGGTCTTGGCCTTGATGTTCTGTCGGTGCGAGTTTACTGTCTTGGTGCTAATACCTAGCAAATGTGCGATCTCCTTGTAAGTTCGCCGGTGGGCGATGAGGGTCAGGATTTGGAATTCCCGATCGGAGAGGTTGGAGAGTTCAACTCCTCCAGCGGCAATCCTTGTCCTGTGCGGGAAGGGGGGTTCCTTCGAATCCTTTTCGAAGTGGATCAGTTTCCAGAGGAGTTTAGCCAGTTCGGCAGGATCCGAGTCCCGAGGAAGAATCCATCTTGCGCCGCGCTTCTGAAACCGATCTGCAAATCCAACGAGCGATAAGGGCAGGAAGGCAAGGACTTTCAGATCAGGGCGTGATTCCACGATCTGCGGAAGAATGTCGAGGAGTGTCCGCTGATCGGAGAGCACGTGTCCTGCAAGCAGGATATGAGGATGATCCGAGGCAATTTTTTTCAAGAGGGTATCGGAATTCGTGACACTTCCAGCCAGACTGATGTCAGGAATGTCCCCGATCGTTCGTGACAGGCCGGACAGAAAGATCGGTGTGCCGTCCGCAAGGAGGATACGGCGGACGCCCGTGGTCACGGTCTTTGTCTTTTGAGAACCCCCTGATTTGTTGTGCATGATGTTGTCAGATGCTTGGGGGGAGCATTGATGTATCACTGGATGCCGATGGCGGCATTAGGAATTATTACGCACCCGATTACTTTATGACTCATTCATACGTGAGGGTGCGTCCCTTGCGCGGCCTGCTATAAACACCCATGCGAATTTTGCTGCGGGTTTTCGGTTACACGGCGCGCTATCCCTGGATGGCGGCGGCGACGATGTTCTGCGCCATCACCGGCACGCTGATGGTGGCGGTCTTTCCGGCCGTGACCCAGCGGGTGGTCGATGATGTCCTCCGCGGTCACCAACCCGAAAAGCTGATGCCGCTGATCCTCGCGGGTCTGGCCGCCTTCTTCGCTCAGGATCTGCTCAACGCCCTGCGCATCCTACTCAACAACCACTTCGAGCAGAGGGTGATCTTCGATCTCCGCAGCGATCTCTACGCGCGGATCCAGAAGCTCCCCCTGCCGTGGTTCGACAACCGGGCGACCGGCGACATCATGACCCGGCTGGTGGAGGATGTGACCAACGTGGAGCGCGTCCTGATCGACGGGATCGAGCAGGGAACCGTCGCGATCCTGCAGATCGGCATCATCCTGGCCCTGATGGCCCATTACAGCGGCGAACTGACGCTGGCGGCGCTGGTTCCGATTCCCTTCCTTGCCGCCGGGGCGATGGCCTACACACTCACCGCGGGGAAGCGCTACCGCGCGACGCGGAA
The DNA here is from genome assembly GCA_041164985.1 of Verrucomicrobiota bacterium. GTDB lineage: Bacteria > Verrucomicrobiota > Verrucomicrobiia > Chthoniobacterales > UBA6821 > UBA6821. The sequence goes on from JBEAOJ010000036.1 coordinate 22,054, forward strand.
GGCGACCTCCGCGCTCAACTCGCTCCTCCACGACAACCTCGACGGCATCAGGCAGATCAAGACCTACGCGACCGAGGAGCGTGAGCACGCCCGGTTCAACGCGGCGAGCGAGGCGCTCCGCATCGCCTCCCTGGTGGTCATGCGCTACTGGGCCCTCTATAGCCCGACGATGAACTTCCTGGGAAACCTCGGCATGGTGGTGATCCTGGCTGTAGGCAGCTACCGGGTCCTTCAGGGTTCGATGGATCTCGGCGTGCTGGTCGCCTTCCTGGTGCTGGCACGCTATCTCTACGAGCCGGTCGGCCGCCTGCATTCGCTCAACCAGTTGCTCCAGTCGGGCCGCGCCGCAAGCGAGCGGGTCTTCTCGATCCTCGATGCGCCGCTCGAGGAGGGGTGGAGGGAGTCTGCATCACACGGCGCGGTGCAACCGATCCTGGGCGATGTCCGCTACGAGGATGTCGGCTTCCAGTACCAATCCGAAACTCCCGTCCTTCACGACATCACACTCCATGCACGACCCGGCGAGATGATCGCGCTGGTGGGGCCGACCGGCGCCGGAAAGACGACCCTGATCAATCTCCTGAGCCGCTTTTACGAGCTTACCTCCGGCGAGATCCTGCTGGACGGCCGGCCGATCCGATCCATTCCCCTCGGAGAACTGCGCCGCTCCGTCGCCGTGGTCACGCAGGAGAGCTTCCTCTTCAACGGCACCACGGCCGACAACCTTCTCATCGCCAAGCCCGATGCCACCGAGGAGGAAATGTGGAATGCGCTCGCCGCGGCGAATGCAGAAGGCTTCATCCGGCGCCTGCCGAAGGGTCTCCACTCGCAGCTCGGCGAGCGCGGCGTGAAGCTGAGCGTCGGGGAGAAGCAGCGGCTCTCCATTGCGCGCGCGTTGCTCAAGAATCCCCCGATCCTTGTCCTCGACGAGGCGACGGCCAGCGTCGACAACACCACCGAGCGGCTCATCCAGGAGGCGCTCCAGCACCTCCTCGCGGGGCGGACGAGTTTCGTGATCGCCCACCGCCTCTCCACCGTGCGCCATGCCGACCAGATCCTCGTCATGGAGCGGGGCCGGATCATCGAGCGGGGCAGCCACGCCTCGCTGCTCTCGGAGAACGGCCTGTACGCTTCGCTTTGCAGGGAGGCCGAGTCGCATCACGGGGTGTTCGGGGATCATGGGCCCTCGGCGCAGGATTGATCAGCGCAGGGTTGATCGGCGGTGATCGCGCCTCTCCGCAGGGGTTGTTTTCTGTTGTTGGAACGGGAAATTGTATAAAAACTAGGCGTTCCCCAAAAAACCCCCATGACCGACGACCCCTCCTCCCTGACCACCAGATTACTCCTCGAGAACAAGGCTTGGTCCGAGGAAATCCTCAGCCACGATCCCGAGTATTTCCACAATCTGGCCAAGGAGCAGCGTCCCAAGTTCCTCTGGATCGGATGCTCCGACAGCCGCGTGCCGGCCGAGACGGTCGTCAACGCCAAGCCCGGCGAGATCTTCGTCCACCGCAACATAGCCAACCAGGTCATCACCACCGATTTCAACTGCCTCAGCGTTCTCCAGTACGCGATCTCGGTGCTGAAGGTCGACCACATCATCGTCTGCGGCCACTACGGATGCGGCGGTGTCCAGGCCGCATTGAGCCGTGAAAACTCGGGGATGATGATCGCCAACAAGTGGCTGCTTCACATCAAGGACATCTACCGGCTTCACCAGGCGGAGCTGGAGAGCCTCCCCCGCGAGCAGATGTTCCGCAGGATGATCCAGTTCAACATCATCGAGCAGGTCAACAACCTGGCCCACACCTCGATGATCCAGACATCCTGGAAGCAACGCAAGGGGCCGACCCTGCACGGCTGGGTCTACGGCCTCGAGAACGGCCTGATCGAGGAACTCATCACCCTCGATTACAACGCCCCGATCGAGACGATCTACCGCTTCACGGATTGATCCTTCGTC
>JBEAOJ010000037.1:0-11615 GCA_041164985.1 Verrucomicrobiota bacterium
AAAAACCTGGGTGAATTTGAGATTCAGGTTTCAGGTCTCAAGTTTCATCCCTCCGGATTCCTCTGCGGCGCGCCGACGAAGGAGATGCCCCTCTTCTGGCGGTCGAGGAATTCCTTGGCAAGGACACGGTAGGCGGAGGCGCCGGGCCCCTTGGGATCGTACTCGAGGATGGTCTTGCCGAAGCTGGGGGCTTCGCTGATACGGACGGAGCGGGGAATCGCGGCATCGAAGACGACCTCCTCGAAGTGGGCGCGGACATCGCGCACGACGGCGGCGCTGATGTTGGTGCGGACATCGAGCATGGTCATCAGCAGTCCGCTCATGACAAGGCCCGGATTCGCACCGGATTCGCGGATCTGCTCCATGACGCCGACCAGCTTGCCGAGACCCTCGAGCGCGTAATACTCGCACTGGATGGGAATGAGGAGTTCGTCCGCGGCGCTGAGGGCGTTGGTCATGAGGATGCCGAGCGACGGAGGGCAGTCCATGATCACGTACTCGAAGCGGCCCGAAGCGCGCACCGGCTCCAGGACCGTGCGGAGCTGGGTGAGATGCCCCTCCATGCGGGCAACCTCGATCTCCGCGCCGGCCAGGTCGAGGTCGGCGGGGATGCCGCAGAGATTCGCAATCCGCGTTTCCTGGACGAGGTCCTCCATCGGGGTCTGCCCGATCATGGCGGCGTAGAGGCTGTTTCCCTCGCCCGTTTCGAGTCCGAGGGCGCTGGAGGCATTCCCCTGGGGGTCAAGGTCGAGAAGAAGGACGGGGTGACCCGCCTCGGCGATCGCGGCGGCGAGGTTGACCGAGGTGGTGGTCTTGCCGACGCCCCCCTTCTGGTTGGCGATGGCGATGACTTTGGTCTTCATGGGTTGGAAAATCGGATGATGGGAGGGTGGTGGATGCCGTTTCGGGAAAAGCACATCATCATCGGCTCCCATAGTAATCGGCAAGCCCTTGCGCCACGGCATCGGCATATTCCCTGTAAATGCTTGGCAGTTGGGAGCCCCCCACGTTGCGTCGCCCCTGATAATCTCCGATTTGCACGCGGTTGAAGACCGTCCGGCTGTTCATGACATACGGCTCGCAGTAGACGACCGGGCATTCGAACAGGCGGTTTGCCAGCAGGTTGCGGATCCAGAGATAAGGATTCGAGGAGGCGGGGATCCCCTTGGTGCCGTGGTAGACAAAGGGTTCGAGTCCTGTGGCGGAGGCCAGTGCACGGGCGACGGCCTCGGAGGCTTCGAGTTCGGCGGAATGCGTCCCTCCGAGGAGTTTCACCAGCATGGTGTGGCGCTCATCCTCGTGCAGGAGTTCCTCGCGCGAGATGTTTCCGGAGAGCAGCAGGTGAAGGTGGTTTTTGTCCGTCAGGGAGGGGCGGGCCGGATCACCCCACTCCTCCGCATTGAAGTGCAGGCAGACCACGAGGTCTGGACGGATGTGGCCGTTCACCAACCGGGCGCGGTTGCGGATCTCGCCGACCCGGTAAAAGAGCCTCTCGGCCTCGTCCTGGAGTCGCTTGGCCGACGGAACCACACCCTCCTCCTGCAGGGATCCCGCCGCGACTTTCCTGAGGCTTCCGGGGCGCAGCGGCGTGGTGGGGCCGTTCCTTGTCCTGGTCAGCCAGACCTCCGCACCCATCGACTCCAGTTGCTGTTTCAGGAGCTTCGCGACCATCAGGGTCATCTCCCCCTCCTGGACGGGGCGACTGTTGCCGATCCGGAACCAACGGGCCTCCATCTTCGCATAGCTTCCCCCGAGGTGGCCCGGATCGATGGCGATGCGGAGACCGGCAAGCGGTCGACCGGGGACAGGTGCGAGCGCCGTGCGATCCTTCCAAAACCGGGGCGGGGGCTTAGGCGTCGTGCCCGGAGGGGCCAAGGGGAGAGCGATCGGATCGGCACCCGGACGCGGGGTGATCAGGGCCTCGGTCGGGGAGATGCTGATCCACTCCCTCCAAGAGCCGTCGGGAACGTAGACCTGCCTGAGCAGCCTCTCGAAATCGGCGGCCGTGATTGTTCCCGCATACTGCCCGATGGTGCTCCAATCGGGCTGGGGAGCCAGAGGGCTGAGGAGGGCGGCCGGCGCGGAAACGGACGAAGCCAGCAGGACAAAAGCCGCAGCACAGCCAAGCGTGAAGTGTCGAATCTTCAAGATGGCTCATTTTTACATCGTCCCGGCGGGTGCTTTCGATAAAAACCCACCCATGGTCAAAATCCTTTTTCTGGGCGATGTGGTGGGTGAACCCGGCCGCATGGCAGCCTGCCGCACGGCGGAACTCTATCTGGAGCGCGGCGATGCCGATTTCGTGATCGCCAACGGCGAGAATGCCGCCGCCGGCCGCGGCATCACCCCGAAGCTCGCCATCGACCTGATGCGCAGCGGCATTGCCGTCATCACCTCGGGGGATCATATCTGGGACCAGAAGGAGATCATTCCCTACATCGCCACCGAGCCGCGGCTACTCCGCCCGCTCAACTACCCGCCAGGCACCCCGGGTAGCGGCAGCATCATCCTCGACACGGCCCACGGGCCGATCGGCGTCATGAACGTCCAGTGCAGGACCTTCATGAAGACCCCCCTCGACAACCCCTTCCTGACGTCCTCCGCCGAGGTGGAAAAACTCAGGCAAGAAACCCCCGTGATCATCGTTGATGTCCATGGGGAGACCACAAGCGAGAAGGTCGCCATGGGGCGCCACCTCGACGGCCGGGTCTCGCTCGTGGTGGGAACCCACACCCATGTGCAGACGGCCGACGAGCGGATCTTACCGAAAGGGACGGCCTTTCTCTGCGATGCGGGAATGTGCGGACCGGAGGACTCCATCCTCGGCCGCGACTGCGATGCGGTGGTGGGGCAGTTCGTGAACTCCATGCCGGTCAAGTTTCCCGTGGCACGCGGTCCCGTCATTGCATCCGGCGTGCTGGTCGAGGTGGATCCGGAAACGGGCCGCGCCAAGTCGGTCAAACGCGTGGCGGAACGCTACGGGGCACCTTAGGTTGGGAGTTGGGAGCTAGGAGCTGGGAGCTGGGAGCTGGGGTGGAATGAAAAGTGAAGAATGGGGGGTGAAGTGGAGTAGAGGGCTTCGCCCCTGAATGTTCGCCCTTCGGTTGCAGTTCCTTATTTTAGCCTTCAGCATTTCTTCCCCGATTAAACAAATGACTCCATCTTTGCCGGGGAGCGGATTAGCCTGACCGGAGATGGATCCCTCAGGACCAGCACCCGAAGACCAATCAGGCCTTGGCCTGGTAAGCCAGGAGTCGCGCCGCAGCGTGCTGGTGATCGACAGTCTCCTGCGCGGCGCCTCGCGCCTTCAGCATCTGGCGGCCCGAAGGTGGCGTCGTCTGCGCCGGCGGCCCCAGACGATCGCGGAAAGCGCGAATCTCCTGCCGACCCTGATCCAGGTGCTTGCCGCCTTCACGCGCGTCGACGGCGAAATGCTCGAGGAGGAGATCGATTCCAGCCTCGGTTTCCTGCGCTACGACTATCCGGAGGCGGTCTATTCGGAGTTGCGGAGGCTCTTCCGGCAGGCGCTCGAGCAGCAGCAGGATCTGGGGGTCATGGCTTCCAAGCTCGCCCTCGAGCTGAGCGATGACCGGAAGATCCTGCTCGGCGTCCAGCTCTTCGACCTGATCACCCGTTCCGGGATGAAGCCGGAGCAGGTCGCCGCCTACCATGATTTCATGGGCAAGCTCGGCATGGCCGCCCAAGCGATCGACATCGTCTACCAGCTCAACGCGAACGAACAGGCCGACCCAGCGTTCTTCCATGACGGCGTCTCCCCGCTGGAGGCCCTTTCCTTCGGCGATCCCGACCGGTGCGATGTGGCCCTGCGCGAGTTCTCGCCCGACGAGCGGCTGCTCGCCTACCGCCACCACGACCTGATCATCCTGAAGAACCTCTCCTCGAAGAGTCTCATCGTCCAGGGGCGACTGCTCAAGCCGGGCGAATTCTGCCGCATCTATCCCGGCCAGCGGGTGCTCGTCGGCGAACAGGTCATCACCAGCCAGGACCTGCTCTTCTATTTCAATGCGAAGCGGAACGTGACACTCCCCCACATCTTCGTGGCGATCAACAACGAGGAGGTCCGTCTCGAGAAGTCCCGCAGCCGCGACAGCGATCTGGAGATCGCCTTCGGGCTCAAGGTGCGCGTCACCGCGCTGCAGGATCTGCGGGCGACCCTGCGGGGCACCCCACTGCGCAAGGGAACGACCGTGGAGGCCCAGCTCTCCGACAAGATCTTCTTCCGCGACGGCGGGGAGCTCGACCTCGAGGAGCTCAAGCGACGCGTCGGCGCCTTCGGCGGGCGCTTCGAGCTCAAGGGATCGAAGACCGAGTATATCGCCTCCAACAACCCGAGCCGCCTCGACGACGATGACATCCTCATCTCCCCGGGCATCGGCGGCGAGGTGACCCTCCGGATCACCTGCGACTACCAGCTGAAGAAGGGTCGGGTCGAGGTGCTGCAGGCCGACAGGCCGATCGTGGTGAGGGGCCTGCCCGTCCGGGGCGCCATGGAGCTGGAGGACGGCGACACGATCCGCATCGATGCGGGCCAGGTGCTGCGCTGCAATTTCACCGAGCGCATCATCGAGGAGGAGCGCAACATCATCCGCAACCTCGATGTGCGCGATCTCGTCTGCCGCTTCCGGAGCGCCGACACCGCGCTCGACAACCTCAACTTCTCGATCGAGCGGGGCGAGATGGTCTGCGTCATGGGGGCGAGCGGCTGCGGGAAGAGCACCCTGCTGCGTGCGCTGGCCGGTCAGTTCCAGCCGGTCGCGGGCGAGGTGCTGCTGAACCAGCGCTCCCTCTACGGGAATCTCGACGCCCTCCTCCAGTACATCACCTACATCCCGCAGTACGACGCCTTCGACGAGCAGCTGACCATCGAGGAGAACCTGAAGTTCGCCGCCGCGATCCGGGCCCCCCATCTCTCACGCCGCGAGCGGCAGCGCCGGATCGACAGCAAGCTTGCGGAGTTGGGCCTCAACGAGCGCCGCAAGGAGGTCGTGGGGGGATCGCAGAGGAAGGTGCTCAGCGGTGGCGAGCGCAAGCGTCTCAACATCGGCCTCGACATGGTCAGCACGGCCGACATCTACCTCTTCGACGAGCCGACCAGCGGCCTCTCCTCCAAGGACTCCGAGCACGTCATCGAGATCATCCGCGGCATGGCCCACAACAAGATCGTCCTCGTGACGATCCACCAGCCGACATCGAAGATCTTCCAGATGTTCCAGAAAGCCCTCCTTCTCGACAAGGGAGGGAAGCTGGTCTTCTTCGGAACGCCGACCGAGATGCTGGCCTACTTCGCGGAAGCCGAGCACGAGCAGCTCTTCGGAACCGAACTCGGAGGCTGCCAGGCCTGCGGCACGACGAGGCCGGAGTTCGTCTTCGATGTGCTGGAGACCCCGTTGCGCGACCTGAGCGGCGACATCATCTACGAGGAGAACAACCGCGGCCAACTTGTCCCCGCCCGGCGCTTCTCCCCGGAATACTGGCGCGACAAGTTCGAGGCCTACCGCCTCATGAAGGAGGTGAAGCAGCCGGCCTCCTCCCGCATCCCCGTCCCCGCCGGCCCCGAGGCGAAGAGCACCCTCCTGCAGCGCCCCAAGGGGTGGGAGGGCCTCCGCTGGCGCGACGAGCTCGGCCAGTTTCTGGTCCTGCTCCAGCGCTCCTTCATCAGCAAGCTCCGCAACAGGGCCAATCTGCTGACCACGCTGGTCGAGGCGCCGATGCTCGCCTTCCTGATCGGGGCCGTCCTGCGCTACTCGGAGGGGAAGAGCTACGACTTTGCCTCGGCCTTCCACATCCCGACCTACCTCTTCCTCTCGCTGGTGGTGGCGATGTTCCTGGGACTCACCAACAGCGTCGACGACATCATCCGCGACCGTCCGGTGCTCCTCCGCGAGCGCAACCTGAATGTGCGCCTCGGCTACTACCTGCTGGCCAAGGCGATCACGCTCGGCCTCTTCGCCGTGGCGCAATGCGCCCTCTTCACGCTGATCGGCGACTGGATGGTCTCGATCCGCGGATTCTACTGGGTGGAGTTCACCGCGATGTTCCTCACCGCCTTCAGCGGCATTGCGCTCGGTCTCCTCATCTCTTCGCTCGCCCGCGAGGGGAAGACCGCGGTCAACATCATCCCGGTGGTGCTCATCCCCCAGATCATCCTCGGGGGGGCCCTCATCAAGTACGAGGAGATGAACCGCAACCTCGACTTCATCCATTCGATCCACGAATGGTTCTCACGCCATCCCGACACCGCGATGGAACCCCGGAGCGACCTGCAGGTGCCGGTGATCTGCGAGTTCATGCCGATGCGCTGGTCGTACGAGGGTCTGGTCTTCGCCCAGGCCAAGCTCAATCCCCTCGCCCTGCGGCAGGCGCGGATCCAGCGTCAGATCAACCAGTTGGCGGCGGTCAAGAAACCGACCGAGGCTCAGGAGGAGCGGCTCGACGACCTCAAGGACCTGCTTGCCATCCTGAGCGGCCTCGAGGCCAAGACCACCAAGGATCTCGACAGGAGAATGGAGCGTATCGACAGGGTGATCGCGGGCGGCCCCTTCAAGCGGGAGGAACTCCTTGGGCGCGAGGGAGGGGTCACCGCGGAACAGCTCTACACCAACCAGAAGGTGCTCGACCTGGTCTCCAAGGCCGAGATGGAGCAGGCCGACTACCGCGACAGCCGACACCCGAACGTCTTCTTCGGCCCGGTGAAGCATTATTTCGGCATGAACATTCCCCTCCTCTGGTTCAATGCCGGGGTGATGATCCTCTCGAGCTGGATGATCTTCGTGATCCTCTACGTGATCCTGAGACGCCAGATCCGCCTGACCAGGAACTAGTAACCCCCACCCCCGAGTGCCCCTCGACGGGATCCAGAAAGCAAGGCTTGACCCCCGCCTGCATCTGGGGGAACCTCCACACCCCACAAAAGAAAGCAGGTGAATTAACATGCCGGAAGTTATTGTCCGTAAGGGCGAACCCATCGATCGCGCTCTCAAGCGCCTCAAGACGAAACTCGACACCGAGGGAATCCTCGAGGAGGTGCGTCGTCTTCGTGCCTTCGAGACCCCGACCCAGCGCACCAAGCGCAAGGCCAAGGCCAACGCCAAGCGCGCCAAGGCCAAGGTTCGTTTCGTCCTCAGCTAACGACTGCTTACCACTCCGAGGAGTGAATCCGGAAGTTCTCATCATCGGCTGCGGTTTCCTAGGGGAGGCCGCAGCCGAAATTTTTTCCGCCCGGGGCAAGCGCGTTCTCGGGCTCGTCCGTGGTGCCGATTCCATGGCGGCACTGGCGGGGCGCTCTTTTGAAACGACCACCTGCGATGTGACCGATCCCTCCTCGGTGGAGTCCCTTTCCCTCAGGCTCCGGAACGTACCCCTCGCCGTCTACGCGGTCAGTTCGGGCAGGGGTGGCGCGGAAACCTACGCGGCGGTCTACCGGGAGGGCCTGCGGCGTGTGATCAACACCTGGAATCCGGGCAGGGTGATCTTTGTCGGAAGCACCTCGGTCTACGGACAGACCGACGGCTCATGGGTGACCGAAAAATCGCCGACCCTGCCCGACCGCGAGACCGGACGCATCCTGCTGGAAGCAGAGCAGATCGCCCTCGACGCCGGGGGAAGCGTCGCCCGCCTCTCCGGCATCTACGGGCCGGGTCGTTCCGTCCTGCTGAAGAAATTCCTCTCCGGCGAGGCGCTCCTCGAAGAGGGGGGCCACCGCTGGATCAACCAGATCCACCGCGATGACGCGGCGGCGGCGCTCGCGCGGCTTGCCGACCCGGATGTCGCCGCCGGGCTTTACAATGTGACCGACGACACACCCGCCACCCAGAGGCAGGTCTACGAATGGATGGCCGGTTTTCTTGGAAAACCGCTCCCTCTGGAGGGGAGCGCCGATCTCAACCGCAAGCGGGGATGGACCTCGAAGCGGATCTCCAATGCCCTGATGCGCACCACGGGCTGGGCCCCCGCCTACCCCTCTTACCGGGACGCTTTGCCCCGCCTGCTCTCTGCGATTCCGTGACCCCATGGCCCATCCTCCATTCTTCCATAAGCCCTCCCCCGCGCTTGCCTTGAGGGCCCTGCCCCAGTAGTCAGAAGGGTCGCTTTCATCGAGTTTTCCCTCTTCCCAATTACCTCACCTATTCCCAATCTCCCCATTACCCAAGTCTCCCATGCTGACCATCATCCGCAAAAACCAACAGTTCCTGATGCTGATCATCGCGATCCTGACGATCGTGGCCTTCATCTGGCTCTACAACCCGACCGATAAGTTCAACAAGTTCGGCTCCAACGATGTTGCGAACATCTACGGGCGTGTCGTGCAGCGTGCCGAGATCGACCGCGAGGTCCGCGGATACAGCTTGGCGTTGGGTCTCGGCCTCACCGACTTCGTCCGTGATCTCGGAGGCATGGGGGCCAACGAGGAGACCTCGCTAAGCGATTTCATCCTTAATCTCATCGTCGTGCGCCACGAGGCCCCGCTGCTCGGGGTTCACCCCTCGGACGAGGAGGTCGCCGGGGTGATCAAGGGGCTGGCACCGCTTCAGACGGACGGGGTCTTCGATCCCTCGAAGTACGCCGCTTTCCTGCAGGAGCAGCTTGCGCCGAAGGGATTCACCGAGCGCCAGCTTGAGGAGATCGTCAGGGATTCCCTGAAGGTGAGCCAGCTCCGCCGCATCATCACCTCGCCGGTGGCGGTCGGCGAGGCCCAGGTCCGCGAGGCGGCACGCATTTATCAGCCGGTGACCGCGCAGATCCTGCGATTCGACCGGGACGGATTTGCCAAGGATTCGGCTGTCTCTCCCGAGGAGGTCTCCGCTTTCTACGAGAAGAACAAGCAGGGGCTTCTCTCCCGCGAGGCTCGGGACATCTCCTACGTGGTTTTCGAGCTTCCCGCCGGACAGCAGAAGCTGGCCGGGAAAGAACGCGCGGGCGCCCTTCAGAAGCTCGCCGACCAGGTCGAGGAGGCCGGCAAGTCGATCCGCGCCGATCTCCAGAAGGGGGCCGATTTCGCAAAGGCTGCCGGGAAGGCCTCCCTCCAGCCCAAGAAAGCGGCGGCCATCGAGCGTGACGGCAGCCAGAAGGGGAAGGATTCGGGAATCCCGGCATCCGTGGTCGCAGGTGCCTTCAGGTTGCAGAAGGCGGGTGAAATTTCCGACATCATTCAGGAAGGGAACTCCTTCTACATCGTGACGGTCGAGGGGGTCTCGCCCGCCCGCCAATTGGCGTTGGCCGAAGTCTCCGAGAGGCTGACCAAGCTCCTCAAGCAGGAGAAGGCCGAAAAAATCCTGGCCGATGCCGCCAACAAGGCCGTCGAGCAGATCCGCACCGCCCTTGCCTCCGGCAAGTCCTTTGCCGATGCCGCCAAGCAGGCCGGGGTGAAGACCCAGCAGATCACCGGCATCACCCCCTCCGACACGAAGGCCACGCAGGAGCAGCAGGCGCTCGCCTCGGCCACGCTCAGCCTCAAGGAGGGTGAACTCGGCGCATTGCAGGCCGCGCCGTGGGGTGCATTCGCGACCTACCTCGAGAAGCGTGCGTCGCTGACCGATGCCCAGTGGAAGCAGCACAATGCCGCCCTTTCCAAGACCCTGCTCTCCAATGAACGGGAACTCCTCTTCCTCGAGTGGCTCCGGACCGCGCGGGGAGCCGCCAAGATCAGGATGATGGGGCGTCAGGGCGCCTGATCCCCGCAGATATCCGTTCCATGTCGGATCAGGAGCCTGTTCCGGCCGAAGTCGCGGCCCTCTTTGACGAGGCGAGCGGCGACATCGCGATCGGCGAACTGGAGGCTGCGGTGGAGAAGTACCGGCGCTGCACGGAACTGGCCCCCGCCTTCTTCGACGGGTGGCATGCGCTCGGGATGGCGCTTATGAAGACGGGCAGCTTTTCCGAGGCGATCGATGCCGGTCTCCGGGCGACGCAACTCAGGCCCAACGACCAGCTGGCATGGTCGAGCCTTTCCATGTTTTATGTAAGGAACCATCAGATCGCCGAGGCAGAGTCCGCAGGCGTGAAGGCCAGAATCCTCTCCTGGGGCGGCAAGATCGCCAAAGAAGAGAACCCTCCCGCCTCACCGGCGGGTGAGAGCGAAACACCCACGACATGAAACCTTTCTTCATCTCCACGGCGATCGATTACACGAACGCCCCGCCCCACATCGGCCACGCCTATGAGAAGATCCTCGCCGACGTCCTGGCACGCTTCCAGCGACAGCGCGGCCGCGAGGTTTTCTTCCTCACGGGAGTCGACCAGCATGGCCAGAAGGTTCAGCAGAGCGCGGAGCGCGAGGGGATTCCCCCGCAGGAGTTCGCCGACCGGGTCTCGGAGAAATTCCTCTCGCTCTGGAAGACGCTGGGGATTTCCTACGATGGCTGGGCCGCCACGACGGCGCCCCTGCACAAGGAGGCGGTCCAGCGCATCCTCACCGACCTCAAGGAGCGTGACTGGCTCTACAAGGCGACATACAGCGGCCACTACAGCGTGCGCCAGGAACAGTTCCTCACCGACAAGGAACGCGGGCCCGACGGCGAGTTCGGACCCGAGTGGGGCGAAGTCATCCTGCTGGATGAGGAGAACTGGTATTTCCGGCTCTCCAAGTGCTCCGAGTGGCTGGCCGGTTTCCTCGAGGCCAGGAAGGATTTCGTCACTCCCGATTTCCGCCAGACGGAACTCAGGAACGCGGCCGCGAAGATCACGGGAGACCTCTGCATCTCGCGACCCAAGAGCCGCCTCGCCTGGGGAATCGAGCTGCCCTTCGATCCCGGCTTCGTCACCTACGTCTGGTTCGACGCGCTGATCAACTACATCAGCTTCGCGGGCCACGGTGGCGCGGAGCAGGAGCTGTTTGAAAAGCGCTGGCCCTGCGATCATCACGTGATCGGCAAGGACATCCTGATCCCCGCACACGGTGTCTACTGGCCCTGCATGCTGCACGCGATGGGCTTTGCCGACGAGGCCATGCCGCATCTCCTGGTGCACGGGTTCTGGAGCCTGCGAGGGGAGAAGGTCAGCAAGAGCACCGGCAACGTGGTCGATCCCGCCGCGCTGGCCGCGACCTACGGACCCACGGCGCTCCGTTACTACCTGATGCGCGACGCCGTGATGGGGCGCGATGCCGACTTCAGCGAGGAGCGTCTCCTGCTCCGTCACAATACCGAACTCGGTAACGGACTCGGCAATCTCGTGAACCGGACCCTCAGCATGACGCGCCGCTACCGCGAGGGAGCGCCCCGGCCGGTGCAGCTTTCCCCTGATCTCGTCGCGCACCGCCAGGCCGATGTGGAGTCCGTCAGGAGCTTCATCAGCCAGATGGAGGGCGCCCAGATCCATGCGGGCCTCGAGACGATCGTCGATCTGGTGAACAGGGCCAACGCCCTCGTCGATTCCGCCGCCCCGTGGAAACTGGCCAAGGATCCTGATCAGTCCGATCGCCTCGATGCGGTGCTGGCCACGCTGATCCTCTCGGCACGGGTCGCGGCAACCCTGCTCCTTCCCGTGGCTCCCGATGCCTCCGCCGAGATCCTGCGCCAACTCGCCCTCGATCCGATCCCGCTTACCGGGGAGATCGTGATCGCGGATCTTCCCGCGGGATACGTCTGCGGCGAACC
>JBEAOJ010000038.1:0-5660 GCA_041164985.1 Verrucomicrobiota bacterium
AAAAAATGCCCCTCCCGGAGCCACACGTGTTGCCAGATGATCAAATTTATCTCCCCAACCTCTTCCTCCACTCCAAAGTCAGCCAAACTTTGAAAAAGGCGATTTAATCAGCGCTTCCTTAAGAACAGCGCTTGCTGGAATTTGGGAATGCAAGTTCTTGAAAAACGACCCTTCGGTAAAAACAGGATCGAGCAACGCCTCATTGCGGGCATTGCGTCCTTTGCGTGAAACTCCCTTTCAACCAAATGAAGCCGTGAATCACCAGACGGCTGATTCCCGTGGAATCCGGACGATCAGGGTGCTAATTTTCCAATGTCTCTTCATGAAGCTTCATCTGCCACTCCTCTCAGCCGTGATTATTCTGTCGGCAGACTTCCAGCCTCTACGCGGAGCCTCTCCCTCCCAGCAAAAACCTAAGGAGGCGATGCGTCCCGCTTCCGAGTTGATCAACCAGCAGGAGAAGGGGAAGGTTTACCCGGCGGTTCTGGAAAAGGCCTCCGGTGAGCCGCTCTCGATCGTGATCTCGCTCTCCAAGCAGCGCGCCTACCTTCTTGTAGGAGGCAGGATAGCCGTCGATTCCCCCATCTCCTCAGGTCGTCGCAATGGCTGGACCCCCAAGGGAACATTCTCGGTGCTGGAAAAAGACCCCGACCATCATTCCAATCTCTACGGTGATTTCGTGGATGGTGGTGGAAGGGTCGTCCGCTCAGGGGTGAGCAGTAAACTCGATTCCGCCCCCAGTGGAACGCGTTTCAGAGGTGCCCCGATGAAGTTCTTTATGCGCCTAACCCAGAAGGGGGTGGGGATGCATGCGGGTATCCTTCCCGGTTATCCCGCATCACACGGCTGCATCCGTCTGCCTCGTGACATGGCCGAACTCATCTACAGCAAGGTCTCCCTGAATACCCCGGTGACCGTGGAGGAGTGAGATTTGCTGGGATCCAGGGATGAAAGCTTGCCGTAACGGATGCGAAGCAACGGCCGGGCAAGCAAAGCTGAAACCTGAAATCTGAAAGCTGAAGGCAGAGAGGGGGTGGTAGGAAAGGAGAGGTCGGAGGTCGGAGGTCGGAGGTCGGAAGGCAGAACCAAGCCGCTGGGTAGCGGCGCGGAAGACTACGACACAGTCGTAGCCCCAGCGAGGTGCCAACAGCTTCCGGGAGGAAGCGGCGTCAAATCAGAGGGCAGATCAACTGGATCCAAGCCTGCCTGGAACTTCTACTCTCCGTAGGCGAAGAGGAACTCCATGTGCTGCTCGAATTCAGCTTCCGTGGAGACGTAGGATCCCGTTCTTCCGATGCCGCCGTGGCTGAATATGATGAGGGCGGCCAAAACGGCAAAAGCGGCCATGGGAACAGGGAGGAGCCAACGAAGCATCGGGGTGAGGGGATGCTTCCGGGGTTCAGCGAGTGCGGCAGTCCTCGCGGCAAACCAAGGCGAAGCAGTCACGGGGTGTCCGGATGCATCCTTGGAAAGAAGATCCCAGACGGGGTCGTTTTCCGTGGTGTCGTGCTCGGTTTGGTCGTTCCGCTTCATTGATGGTGGTATAACACCAATACCCTCTTTAGGTTGCAAAAGAAATGACCCCAGTTTGTGCCATCAAGCCGAATACTTGAGCACCCCCTTGGCGGCGCGTGTGCCGGTTGAAAAGCAACCCTGCAGGAGATAACCGCCTGTGGGTGCCTCCCAATCGAGCATCTCTCCCGCCACAAAGAGGCCGGGAAGTCGCTTTACCATCAGATTTTCATCCAACTCCTCAAAGGAGACGCCTCCGGCCGATGAGATGGCCTCTTCAATCGGTCCGGGGCCGGTGAGGGGGATCGACAGATTTTTGGCCAACGTTGCCAAGGTGAGGGGATTCTGAGTTGCGAGTTCGGATGCCCTGGCTTCAAGCAGGGCGGTGGCCGAGGGGCTCAGACGCCAAGACTTGGAGGCCCATGCAATAAAATAATTCTTAAATTGAGTTATCTTTGAAGCCAGTTCCTGCGTATTAAAAGATGGCTTCAGGTCGATTTGAAGGGTCGGATTCTTCATGCTTCGGAGGGTATTTCCAAGCTGATAGAGGGCTCCTCCTTCAAGGCCATACTTGGTGATGAGGAGTTCTCCATGGATGGTCTGCTCTCCTGCCGTTACAGCGATATTTTTGAGAGGAAGGCCCTCGATCTTGGAAAAGATGTCCTTATTACTTAAGTAGTCATCCCAATTCACTTTCCATCCGCAATTAGCAGGAAGGAATGGAGCGATCTTGATCCCCAGGGATTGTAATCCGGAAGTCCAGGAAGCATCCGAGCCAGTTTGGGGCCAGGATGCTCCACCCAGAGCGAGTATCACCATCCGTGAAGATTCCTGAATCTCTCCATCGGGAGTTTGGAATAAAAGATGGAAATGGTCATCCTGAGGCCTGATCTCCATCAGGCGATGGCGGGTCTTGATCGTAACTCCGAGTGTTTTGAGATGCCTTACCCAACTTCTTAAGAGTGGGGCGGCCTTGAACTCTTTGGGAAAAACCCTACCGCTTGTCCCGATAAAGGTTTCAATTCCAAGCGAGTGAGACCAGTCACGTAGAGCGTCGTTACTGAAGTCCCCCAGGATTGATGTCCAGTATCCCTCTTTAAAAGACCCTTGATAGCGTGATGCAAATCGCTCTTTAGGGTCTGAATGGGTCAAATTGAGGCCGCCGTGACCGGCGACCAGGAACTTGCGCCCCACCGATGGCATCCCTTCGTAAAGGGTAACCTTTGCACCCCCTTTGGCCGCAACTTCTGCAGCCCGAAGTCCCGCTGGACCACCGCCAATAATCGTGAGGTTCGCCAATGGTTTGAGGGGCGTATTCTAAAACAATGATTAAATCGTAATAAACACGTTTAACCAGTTGTTCTCAAGCCACTAGCGATAGCATTAATCGAGAGCAATACACGAGGAAGCAGTGCCTCTGCCTTGGCGGGGTTCTCCTGTTTGGCGGCTCGCCATTCCTTGATCGTGGCGATTTGCTGTTCGTGAAGGAGTGCCAAGGCCCTGGCTCTAAGTTGGAGTGTCTTGCCCATACGGGGACGACGTTCCTCGAGGCTTCCACCAAAGACCTTACGGAGCTGTTCCTTGGTTCGTTCAAATTCAGCGGAGATGATTCCGAAGATATGCTCGCGGATCTGAGGATCGGTCACTAACTGAGCATAATCCTCCATGATGGAAAGATCGGCGCTTGCTATGTTAGTTTCCACATTAGATAGGACATAGTAGAGGAAGGAGTAGTTCCTAAGTTCTGTCTGGAGAGTCTTGAACTTTTCGGGTTCCTGCTTCTCCAGGGCCTCGAGGGCGCTGCCGACTCCGAACCATCCCGGGAGGTAGTAGCGGCACTGGTTCCAGCTGAAGACCCACGGGATGGCCCGGAGGTCGGCCAGGCTGCGCTGTCCCGAGCGGCGCTTCGGACGGGAGCCGATGCGGCTTGATTCCAAAGCGTCGATCGGTGTCGCCTGATCGTAGAAGGTGATGAATCCCGGAGCATCGATAAGCGCCCGATAGGCCGTGCGGCTAGTCTTGGCCAGGAAGTCGGCGATCCCCGAGCAGGTCTCGAGACTCCGATCGGGGCGGTGCCCGGCCAACGAGATGCTCGTGACACCTGCCAGTAGAAGCTCGAGATGATAGGTGGCCGTCGAGACATTGGCATACTTCTGCGCGATCGTCTCCCCCTGCTCGGTCATCCGGTGATCCCCCTGAAGCGCTCCGGGAGGGAGTGCGTCCAGGAAGAGGTGGGTCGGACCTGCTCCGCGGCTGATCGTGCCACCGCGCCCGTGGAAGAATCGCAGTCCAACGCCCGCGTCGGAAGCAACCTTGGTCATGGCTTTCTGGGCCTCGTGGAGGCCCCACTGGCTGGCCATGATCCCGCAATCCTTGTTGCTGTCACTGTAGCCGATCATGACCTGCTGGACAGGCATGCGACCGTGACGGCTGTCGAGTGATGCCTTGGCGACGGGCTCCGCGAGGAACTCCCGGAGCAGGGTCGGGCTGAGTTCCAAGTCGTCCAGCGTCTCGAAGAGCGGAACGATGGGGAGGGGGGAGGCCAGGCAGCCATCCTTCCACAGGGTGAGTCCTGCCTCGCGTGCGAGGATCGGGATGACCAGCAGGTCGGAGAGTTGACGGGTCATGCTGACGATCAGCGCGCCGATCCCCTCACGTCCATGCTCGCGGATCTGCTCCCGGAGCGTGTCGTAGCAGCTCAGGACGGCGTCCGCCTCGGCCCCGAGTCCCAGATGATTGTTGGCGCCGAGGAAGGGGCGGGGGGAGCAAAGTTCCTTCCTCAGGAATTCCAGTCTCTTCTCCTCGCTCCATTCGGGGAACTTCTCTCCCTCGGGAATGCCGGCCGCCTTGAGCAGTTGGGCCATTGCCAGATCATGGGTGCGGCTGTTCTGGCGGATATCAAGTTCCGCAAGGTGGAATCCGAAGACATCGAGGATACGAAGAACCGGCCAGACCGTCTCGCGGATGAGGCGCTGTCCACCCACTTCATCGAGGCTCTCCCGAAGGATCTCCAGATCGGCGGCAACCTCTTCGGGATAATGATAGCTCACGCCCGACTCCGTGATCCAGGCACGGTCCGCCGCACCGACCTGCAGGGGGAGACGCCCCTGAATGAGCAGTACGAACTGGCGCCATGGCTCGCCGGGATGTCGTGCGATGATCTGATCGCCGAGCGTGCCGAGTTCGGCGCGAAGGACGGAGACCCGTTCGAGAAGTGCGGGCGATGCTTTCTGGAAGTGGCTGGAGAGGGGAAGCGCCTCCGCGAGGGAATCTAGCTGGCGGTGAAGCACGAGCAGGGCGTTGAGACGGAGTTCGCGCAGGGTTTCGCGGGTGACAGCCGCCGTGACGAACGGGTGACCGTCACGATCGCCTCCAACCCAAGTGCCGAAGCTCAGGCGGGGCCGTGTCTCGGGTGCGCCGAGGAGTTCCGGAGGGAAGCCGAGTTCGTTCCAGGCCCAGCGGAGGCGCATGTCGATCTGGGTGACGACCTGCGGCAGGATGTCCCTCAGGTAGAACATGAGAGCCCGGCGTTCGTCGGCCACGTCCGGCTGATCAAGGAAGATCTCACCGCTCCTCCAAAGGCGCTCGAGACAGATCTTGATCTTGCGGCGGATTTCGAGCCGTTCGCTGGGGGTCAGATCCTCGCGGTCGAGTTCGGCGAGGAGTTGGTGGATCGAGCGGTGCTGGTCCAGAACCGCGCCGCGCTTCGCCTCGGTCGGGTGGGCGGTGAAGACCGGCTCGACGCGCACTCCCGGCAGGTAGGCGGCGATCTCCTGAGGGGTCCATCCCTTGGCGGCGAGACGGGAGAGTTGGTTCCCCCAGAGCCCGCGTTCGTAGGCGAGTCCCTCGTGGATCTCCCGCAGGCGCCGGGTCCTGGCGGCGGCATTCGCCTCGACGATATTGAGAAGCTGGAACGCGATCGAGTAGGCCTGCTCCAGACCCCTGGCACCGCCGGTTCCCGTCTCATCCCCGTTGAGCCATGGTAGACGGCTGCGTGTTTCGTCCTCCCCGAGTTCCTCAAGCACCTCGTTGAGGCAGGTCATCAGTTCACGCAGATCACGGTCGATCTTGGCGAATCCGTCGGAGAGATAGTTGGTTTCCATGGAAAGGTCGGTGCGAATCATTGCCTCTGTGGTTAAAAAATCCAA
>JBEAOJ010000039.1:0-3348 GCA_041164985.1 Verrucomicrobiota bacterium
AGAGGCGGCCACTGCCCCGGAACTCACCGCAGACCAGCGTCTCATGATCGGGGAACTCATGAACCACCTCTCACCGGATCAGCAGTTTCCTCTCAAAAAGTAGTTTCGTTGAGCTGTCGGATTTAGATGTAAACAAAGGCTTTGCGGATGTCATGGGGTGGTGAGCAAGAAGCAAGCGAAGCGGCTGTAGTTTGACGCCACTTGCCTTTGCCTCAGCACCTCCCGATGCATTGATGCCGCTTCCCTCCCGGGAAGCCGCGGCACCCTTCGGGCAGCGACAGAGTCGCAGTCTTCCGCACACCCACCCAGGTGTTTGGTTCGTCCCTTTCGGGATGCCCCGGCAGCTGCGGGACAGCCTACGCCGTGCCACCAGGCACTCGGCGGTCGGCAAGCGGTGGCGCCATGTAGGCTACGACTCCGTCGCAGTCTTTCTCAACTCTCCCCGCGGCTTGGTTCCGGGCTACAGCCCGAGCGCTGCGACACTGCACAACGCCTCATGCCGCTGTAACCCAGATTTTGCGATAGGGAGGGTTTCAAAGTTTGGAACGCTTCACCTGATCGGTGATTCCTTCCAAAGTTAAAACCGTTAAATAGTTAGAAAGGTTACAACGTGCTGAATGAGGCGCCTTGTCCCGGTTCCTTTTGGCATGCAGAGACTATGATTTCTCTGAACTTGTCGTCCCAAAGAATATGAGCGGGATGATCCGGATCCACCTTGTAACGCTTTAACTTTCTAACTCTTCTAACGATGCTTTAATCTTGTGTTCGGCTCCGAATGCAAATTTTGGGTTTAATCCAAATTCTGGGATTATGCAATTGAACGGCAACCCTCTCCCCGCCTCCGGGATCCGGTCCGTAACTTAATATCCGGGAAGAAAGAGGCAAATGCATCCTGTTGCGCCAACCATGCTTTGAGTAGAGATTGAAGGTTTACTTACTCCCTCTCCTTTTACCCTTCAGCTTTTAACGTTTCGCCTTTCCTCCCGTGTCCTTCGATCTCCGCTCCGACTACAAGCCCCAGGGGGATCAGGCGCAGGCCATCGAGAAGCTGACCCGCTCGATCCGGATGGGGAACCGTCACCAGACGCTCCTCGGGGTGACCGGCTCGGGCAAGACCTTCACGGCGGCAAACATCATCCGGAACCTGAACCGTCCGACACTGATCATGTCGCACAACAAGACGCTGGCGGCGCAGCTCTACTCGGAATTCAAGCAGTTCTTCCCCGACAACGCGGTCGAGTACTTCGTGAGCTATTTCGACTACTACCAACCGGAAGCCTACATCCCGCGCTCCGACACCTACATCGAGAAGGACAGCTCGATCAACGAGGAGATCGAGCGACTGCGTCTCTCCACCACCAGTTCCCTGCTGACGCGCCGCGACGTCATCGTCGTCTCGAGCGTCTCCTGCATCTACGGCCTGGCATCCCCCGAAGACTTCCTGCAGATGGTCCTCACGCTCAAGAGGGGCGAGCGGATCACCCGGGAAGATGTCCTGAAGCGGATCGTCGAAATGCTCTACGAGCGGAATGAGATTGAGTTTGCGCGGGGCAAGTTCCGCGTCCGCGGGGATGTTTTGGAGATCTTCCCCGCACAGAACGAGGAGGAGGCGGTGCGCGTGGAGTTCTTCGGCGACGAGATCGACCGCATGTCGCTGTTCGATCCCCTCACCGGCAAGTCACGCGGCGACCTAACCCACCTGACACTCTTTCCGGCCAAGCAGTTCGTCACCCCCAAGGAGAAGATGCAGGTCGCCATGCGGAGCATCCGTGACGAGATGGTGGAGAGGGTTGCCTGGTTCGAGGCGAACGGAAAATACCTCGAGGCCCAGCGGCTCAAGATGCGCACGGAATACGACCTCGAGATGATGCAGGAGATGGGCTACTGCAACGGCATCGAGAACTACTCGCGGCACCTCACCGGCCGCGAAGCCGGATCACGTCCCTACACCCTGATGGACTTCCTTCCCGAGGACACCCTCCTCATCGTGGATGAATCCCATGCCACCCTGCCGCAGGTGGGGGGCATGTATGCGGGCGACCGCGCCCGGAAGATGACCCTCGTGGAATACGGCTTCCGCCTGCCGAGCGCCTTGGACAACCGCCCCCTGAACTTCGGCGAGTTCATGCAGATGACGGGGCAGGGCCTCTATGTCAGCGCCACCCCGGCTGAGATGGAACTTCGCAACAGCTTTGTCGGCAACGACGGTTTCAAGGCGGCCGCAGAGCTTGCCAACAGCCTCCCATTGCCTGCCATCAGGGCCAACGCCGCGCATGAGGAACTCGACACCGTCACGCCGGGATCCCCGCTGATCGTCGAGCAGATCATCCGGCCCACGGGACTGCTTGATCCTCGCATCATGGTCCGCCCGCTGAAGGGGCAGATCGACGAGACCATCGAACTCTGCCGACAACGGGTCGAGATCGGGGAGCGCGTCCTCATCACGACCCTCACGAAGCGGACCGCCGAGGATCTCACCGACTACCTCAAGGATATCGGACTGAAGGTGCGCTATCTCCACAGCGACATCGACACCATTGAGCGCGTCGAGATCCTCAGATCCCTTCGTGCCGGGGAGTTCGACATCCTGGTCGGGATCAACCTCCTTCGCGAAGGTCTCGATCTTCCCGAGGTCAGCCTGGTCTGCGTGCTCGACGCCGACAAGGAGGGCTTCCTACGCAGCCGCACCTCGCTGATCCAGACGGCGGGACGCGCCGCCCGCCATGTGAACGGCGAGGTCGTTCTCTTCGCCGACAAAATCACCGGCAGCATCCGAGACCTTCTCGATGTCACCGAGGACCGCCGCCGCCGCCAGATGGAGTACAACAGGCAGCACGGAATCACCCCTCACAGCGTGAAGCGCCCGGTGCAGGAGAGCCTCCGGGTCATCCTCGAAGGAGACGATTCCGGATCCGCCCGCGTGCAGGAGCAACCGCTCGACATCTCCACCCTCATCAGGGAACTCGAGGCCGAAATGAAGGAGGCCTCGCGGAAGCTGGAATACGAAAGGGCGGCCCTGTTGCGCGATCAGATCATGGAACTCAAGGGAGGCGGCGCCGTCACTACAGCCATGACAACCCGTTCCACAAAAAAACCCACCAAGGGAAAGAAGGGCTGGAAGCGGTGACAGATGCGTAGCAAAGGCCAGTCAGGCAATTCCTGATTTCCTGTTTTTTCTACTCTTAACGCCACCATCTTGGGGAACGATCCGGATCGGTAGACATGCAAGGGAAGCGCTGATTTAATCGCATAAAGGCCGTTGCGGAAAAAATGGGCCGCGGGCAAGGCGGCATCGCGGGCGCATCCCCGCAGTGGGCTGTAACCGCGAAGCCAACACAGCACCCGGCC
>JBEAOJ010000040.1:0-10713 GCA_041164985.1 Verrucomicrobiota bacterium
GTCTGGGTTGCAGGTGCCATGGGAAGCTTCGTGGAGGCCTTGTTTCTCGACGCCCCGTGGCTCTACGGCCCGTCCTACATGCTCCTCATCTTTGCCACGATGGCACTCGCATCCAGGAGTCGTGACGCCGCAACCATGACGCTCCTGGTCTATGGCCTGAGCGGATCCCTCATTTCCGGGAGAATTGCCGATTCGGCACCGATCATGGGGGGATTTTACAGAACCCTGGCCGTGACCATCGGGATCTTTGCCGCCGCCTCAGCCTTTTCCATCATTCCGTTGAGGAAGGGATACCGCCCCCAGCTTCCCGAACCGGTGAACTTCCGGAACCGTGAGACCTTCTTTCTGGGGTTTGTGGGTGTCTGCTGCCTGATCGTTGGCCACACCCTTGTCAAGGACAACAGGGTCTTTGTCATCATGGGTGGGATCCCTTGGGCCATTCAGTTGCTCTCCGCGTCACGCCCCGTCCTCATGGCACGCCTCACTGGTGCCGTGTCGGGAAGCATTGTCGCGTTTTTCACCATCTCCGTTCTGTCCGCCTCCACGAACAATGTCGCGATCTACATGGTCGTGATCTGCCTCATCATGGGAACCATCGGATATCTGGGATATCGGTTTCCCTCGTTCAAGCCCGGCTGTGCCCAATTTGCAGTCTGCTTCATGATACCCACAGGAATGCTCCCGGGGCCGATCCGGAACTTTCATCAGGTCCTCTCGATCATCGAGGCAATGTGGATCGGGATTATCCTGGCCTCGCTTCTTTACTTCCTTCACCAGTGGTTGCTCAGCGTGGAAAAAATCGTCGAGGACTCGGGACGGGAAGCCTTGGGCAGATAGCGGCTACTCCTCCTCCCACTCGGGGAGCTGTGACTCGTCGGCGGGATCATACTCACTTTGCCGGCGTCCTTGATGATTGCGTTCGCCCCCCGGGGTGAATCGGGCGACGGCGCGGGCGACCTCCCATCGCTCCGTGAGATCCTCGGGCAGTTCCTCCAGAAAGCGCGAAGGACGTTGGAAGGCTTCGCCGTAACCGGCATTGAGCCGGAGTTCGGGGTAGGTGAGGTAGAGTTCCTCCTTGCATCGGGTGACCCCGACATAGAAGAGGCGCCGTTCTTCCTCGAGAGCCGATTCATCCTCCAGGGAGCGGGCTCCCGGGAACATTCCTTCCGTGAGCCATGCCAGGAAGACGGCCTGCCATTCGAGGCCCTTGGCCTGATGGATGCTAGAGAGGCAGACACGGTCCTCCTCGTCGTCGCGTCCCGTGACCTCGCTGGTCTCGGTGCCGCCAAGGAGAGTCAACTGGGCAAGGAATTCATCCGTCTGCTCGAACTGCTTCGCGTAGTTGGCGAGCGTGTTCAGATCGTCGCGACGCGCCTCGTAGTTCGCGAACTTCGCCTGCATGTGGTCGTCGTAAAGTCCCGAGGTCACCGCGGTGATCATGTCGGAGGGGGGCGCCGGCACACCCATGGGGGCGAGCTTTGCCAGCGTCCCGATCAGCTGGGACCAGGCTCCGGTAGCCTTGGAGGGGGGCTTGCATCCCTTCTCGAGACGGGAGAAGTGGCGGCTTCCCTCCAGGAGTTTGGCAGACTGGAGCCAGAGATTTTCGGCGGTTTTCGACCCGATGCCGGGAAGGAGACGCACCATACGCTTGAAGGCGACCTCGTCGTTCGGATTGATCGCGAACTTCAGGAAGGCCGCGACATCCTTGATGTGGGCCTGCTCGAAGAAGCGCAGTCCGCTCGTGATCCCGAAGGGAATGCCGCGCCGGGTGAACTCAAGCTGGATCTCCATCGAGTGGTAGTGGGCCCGGTAGAGGACGGCGATCTCGCGGAAGTCGATCCCCTCGTCGTGGAGTTCCAGCACGCGCTGGGCGATGAAGGATGCCTGCTCGTTGTTGGTGGCAAGCGGCACGAGGGCCGGTTTCGTGATCGCCGGCTTACGGACGGCCCGGAGCTCCTTCGGGAACTGGCGCGGATTGTTCAGGATGGAGGCGTTGGCCAGTTCCAGAACCTGCGGAACGCTGCGATAGTTCGTCTCGATCCGGTGGATGACGGCGTCGGGGTAGCGCTTGGGGAAGTCGAGGATGTTCGCGAAATCGGCTCCGCGCCAAGAGTAGATCGACTGGGCGTCGTCACCGACCACCATGATGTGCTTGTGGGAAGCCGCCAGCGTGTCGATCAGTCCGGCCTGGAGCCGGTTGGTGTCCTGATACTCGTCGACGAGGATCGCCCGGAAGCGCCGCTGGTAGGTGGCGGCGATCTCGGGACTCGTGAGCAGGAGTTCGTGCGTCTTGGAGAGGAGGTCGTCAAAATCGAGGGCGTTGACCTCCTTCTTGCGTCCTTCGTAGGCGCTGGCTACCTGCGCGATCTGCTCCTCCAGGTCGATGAAGTAACGGTAGCGGCGGGACAGCAGGGTGCGGTGAGTCTCGCCCGTGTTGCATCCGAGACTGATCAGTTCGGCGAGAACCTCCCCCTTGGGGAATCTCTTGTCACTGGTGCGGAATCCCAGCCGCGCCACCACGGACTCGAGCAGTTCCTCCTGATCCTCCCTGTCCATGATGGTGAATCCTTCGCGGAATCCGACGGCCTCGGGATGGCGGCGCAGGATCCGGTGACCGATCGAGTGGAATGTCCCGCTCCAGAGACCGTCGGAGGCTCCTGGCAGGAGGTCGTTCACCCGTTCGAGCATTTCGCGGGCCGCCTTGTTGGTGAAGGTCAGCAGAAGGATCTCACCCGGCCTGTATCCCTGTTCGAGGAGCCAGGCGACCCGGTAGGTGAGGGTGCGGGTCTTTCCGCTTCCGGCTCCGGCGATCACGAGATGCGCCCCTGCGGGGGAGGTGACGGCCTCGAGTTGCTGGTCGTTGAGCGCTTCCGCGAAGTCGATCGCGCTGCCGCTTCCGGGCGACGGATGGAGCTGGTAGCTCCGGCTCATTGGGAGGAGGAAGGGGTGTAGCGATTGACGTTGTAGAAGTGCTTCTTCGCTGTCTTCTGCGACGCCTTCTCCGCCGCCTGACGTTTGGGAGTCTTGGCCTTGCCCTTCTTTGAAGAGCGTGAAGTGGCGGTAGCGGCAGCGGGTGCCTCTTGGGGGAGCCCAAGGGCCCACCTCAGCATGCGCGCCGAGTCGGTGAAGACCCGGTCCTTGCTGCTTCCAAGAATGACGCAGATCACTTCGCGGCCGCCATGCTCGCCGCTGCTCACCAGGCAGTGCTTCGCCTTGTCCGTGTAACCGGTCTTCATTCCGGTGCAGAACCAGTTCTCCCGCATGGTCTGGTTGGTGTTGCGGAGCATGTGGAGATGGCCGTCCGCGTAACGGAAGGGATGATACTTGGTGGCCATGATCGGGCGGAGCGTCTGGTTGGCGTAGGCGGCGCGGGCGATCTTCGACATGTCGGCGGCGGTCGAGTATTGGTCCTCGGCCGGCAGGCCGTTGGGATTGACGAAATGGGAAGAGGTGGCCCCGAGCGCTGCGGCGCGCCGGTTCATCATGTCGGCGAAGGAATCCAGGGAACCTCCGACATCCCGCCCCAGGGCGCGCGCCACATCATTGGCGCTCTTGACCAGAAGGGCGGTGAGCAGTGCTCCCCGGGTGTAGGAGGAACCGGGCTTGAGTTGAAGAGTCGTCGGTTCGGTGATCTCGTCGATCGGTTCGATGACGACCTCTTTGCCGAGATTTCCCTGCTCGGCGACGATCAGCGAGGTGAGGAGTTTCTGGGTGCTGGCGACCGGGCGCTTCTCTCCGGGGTTGCGCTCGTAGAGGACGTCGCCCGAGGCTGCATCGATGACCACGACGGAGGCTCCCTTGACATCGGGAGGAAGGTCCGGGTTGGCCGCACGAAGCGTGCTGGAAATCAAAAGGAGTGCGGTTGGCAGGAATCGGCGAAGGAACATGGGGATCGTCGGATGAATCGTCGGGAGTGCGGGCTTTTCAGGGAATGGCCGCGGATGGTGCAGGAGCGGAGGAGGGGTTGGCAACCGATTTGGCAATCCTTGCCTCCAACGCCGCATCGCGGGTGGCTCCCAGATCAAGGGCGCGCTGATAGTGGCGGCGCGCCTGTTCGATGAGGGGAGGGGTCCGGCCGATGTAGAAGACGGCGAGGTTGAAGTTCGCGTCGGCGTAGTCGGGATTGAGTTCCACGGCACGACGCAGTTCCTGCTCGGAGACCTCGCTCCATCCCCTGCGGCCGGCCGCGATCCCCAGATAGTTGTGCGCACGGGGATTCTTCCCGTCGTGGCAGACGGCCTGCATCAGGTCCGCGACAGCCTCGGCGTCGTTGTTCTGCTCCAGGGCGTTCATCCCGAGAAGGAGCCATGCAGGACCGTTGCCGAGGTCGAACGAGAGGGCCCTCCTCAGGAGAGTGCGGGACTCCTCAGTCTTGCCGAGTCGTGTCTTGACCGCGGCCAGGCTCACCAGGAGTGGAACGGAATCGGGTTTCGTCGCCGAGGCCTTCGCGTAAAGTTCCTCCGCTTCCTTGAGGTTCCCCGCAGAGAAAGCCCTCTCGGCACGTGAAACCAAGCTCTTCTCTCCTGGGGGCGTTGCGGTTTGGCTATACGATGCCGCCTCCAGTTGCTCCAGGCAGGCGAACCAGGCGACAGCCAGCAGGAGCAATGCACCGTGCCGAGATCTCATGCCCCGGTGTTGCTGCCGGAGGAGCCCGGTCGTGCGGAGAGTTCCGCGGAGCGGTTGCGGGCGGCACGGACTGCGCCGCGGACGATCCCGGGGAAATTCGACTCGTCGAGAACTCCGAGTCCGGCGGCGGTAGTCCCTCCGGGGCTGGTGATTTCGGAACGAAGTGCCAGGGGAGTCTCACCCGTTTCCGCCACAAGGGCGGCCGCAGAGGCAAGGGCTCCGGTGGCCAGGGTCTTCGAGAGTTCAGGATCGAGGCCCCCTTCCACCCCTCCCTGGGCCAGGGCTTCCAGCATGAGCAGGGCAAAGGCGGGGCCGCTGCCGCTGACGGCGGTGACCGTGTCGAGATCCGATTCCTTCACCTCGACGACCGAGCCAACCGAGGCGAAAATCCGGGAGGCTGTTTCAAGATCGGCGGGGGTCGACGTGGCATCGGGGGCAATGGCCGTCACGCCCTTGCGGAGACGGACGGCCGTGTTGGGCATGGATCGGATCAGCCTGATCTTTCCGCCGGTTGCCTGGAGGATGTCGGAGGAGTGGATGCCGGCCACGATCGAGATCACGAGCTTTCCCGCCAGTTCGGCCGCGACGGATGAAACCACGTCGAGAACCTTGGCCGGCTTCACGCAGAGAAAGACCAAATCGGCTTCCTTCAATGCGACGGCATTGGACGCGGCGGCACCCACTCCGAGGGCTGAGGCCGATCTTTCCGCCGACTCGGGTGTCGAGGCGGAGAGGGTGATTTGATCGGCTTCCGTGATGCCGGAGGCAAGCATTCCCTTGATCAGGGCGCCGCCCATTCTTCCTCCTCCAAGGATCGCGATTCTCATTCCTGGCATTTTAAGGGATGCGGGCCGAGAGGGGCAAACCTTGATGCATCGAACGAACGATTCTTGTCTCCTCCGTTCCTGGGGGTCACACTTCCATTCCGATGCTCTCCCTGGAACAACTCACGCTCCGCCTCGGCTCCGACGAAGACGCGCCACGGCTACTCTCCGATGTTTCCGCCAACTTCCGGCGCGGCGAATTTGTCGCGGTGATCGGTCCCTCCGGTTGCGGCAAAAGCACCCTGCTCAAGATGATCGCGGGGATCGCATCGGGTGAGGAGGAGGGGACGATCCGGTGGGACGGCCGGGATCTCGGAGAAGAGGACTTCAAGCCCTCCGAATTCGGCTATGTCCCCCAGTTCAGCATCGCCCACGAGGAGCTTACCGTGGAGGAATGCGTCGACTACTCGGCGCGCCTTCGGGTCGCAGGGATCTCCTCCGCAGAGAGGCAGGCGATGGTGGCCCGTCTTCTGGGTGAGGTCGGCCTCGAGGAATTCGGTGACCGTTCGGTCAAGGTGCTCTCGGGGGGGCAGAAGCGCCGCCTGGCCCTTGCCATGGAACTCGTCAGCAGTCCCCCGATCCTGCTCTGTGATGAAGTGACCAGCGGGCTTGATCCGCAGTCGGAGGAAGAAATCGTCTCGTTGCTGCGCAAGGTCGCCCGGGAGGGAAACAGGCTGGTCATTTCGGTGACCCATAGCCTCAAGAATCTCAACGACTACGACGCCGTGGTGGTTCTCTACAAGGGAGTGCTCGCCTACGCCGGGGTTCCCAAGCATCTCGCCCATTATTTCCGGGTCGATGCCCCGGATCTTGTCTATGGCCAGTTGGAGAGCCGTGATGCGGAGGGGTGGCAGGCCTCTTGGAAAAAACATTCAGCGGCATTTCTTGAAGGAGAGGAATTCTCCGGGGTAGAGGAACAGCCGCGGGTTTCGCGGGAAGCCTCCTGTCCTGACTGCAAAGCCCCGTACGGCGACGGCGTCCGCTTCTGCAAGGAATGCGGTTGCAAAATCCCTGAATCCGCCATGGGCACGACGGACGCCGACAAAGAATCAACACCCGGATTCATCTCCCAGTTTGCAACTCTTACGGGACGCCGCTTCACGATCTTTTTCCGAAGCAAAGCCCAGCTTTGGCTGCAGGCCGGTCTGATCTTCGGCTTTCCCTGCCTGGTTGCAATTTTCGGGTGGAACGGTCTACCTCAGATCCGGAACCTCGGCATGGGGCTTGATCTCAATGTGATCCAGCAACTGACAGAGGCACGCGACTTCCTGATCCAAGCGAGCAAGGTGGGGAGTCTTGTTTCAGGGATCGTGATGTTCGAGGTGGTTCTTCTGACGCTCATGGGGGCCAATAACGCGGGTCGCGAGATCGCGGCGGAGAGGCAGATCTTCGAGAAAGAGAAACTCTCGGGACTTCACCCCGGGGCCTACGTTGCCAGTAAGATTCTCTTCTTGGGGATCCTCTCGGCTGTGCAGTCCCTCTGGATGGGGCTCTTCGTCCATCATACCTGTGCCTTTCCAGGGGAGCTTTCCTCACAGCTTCTCTTTCTCTTTCTGGTGAATGCGGCCATGACTTCCGTCTGTCTGGCGATCTCCAGCTTCATGGCAAGCGCCGAGCAGGCCTCCCTGGCGTCCATCTATCTGGTGGGTTTCCAGCTTCCTCTTTCCGGAGCAGTCCTGGCATTGCCCGCCTGGCTTGGTCCGCTTGCCCGCCCCTTCATCGCGGCCTACTGGAGTTGGTCGGGGATCCTTCAGTCGCTGCGCGGGGAACGCTACTACGACATTGTCGTCATGGTGATCCAGACGGGACTGTCGGCCTCGTCAGCCTGTCTCTGGATGCTCTCGATCCATATCGTCGCAGGCATCCTGCTCACCTATCAGGGATGTGTCAGGACGAGGATGGAGTGAGGGGGCAGAGGGGATGAAGGAGCCGTGGGCTTTTAGACTTAAGACTCAAGACTGTTGGTATCTACACTTCGACTCCTTCAGGGATTGACTCCGGGGATCTGTCCGGTTAACAGTAAATTAATGACGCGTATCAACGCACCAGTGGAACCGGGTGATCTGCTGAAAAACTCCACTCTCTACAGGGAGTTTCTGGCGGAAAGGGACGAGATTTTGCGTCATAAATGGCTTGAGAGCGAGAAGCTTGGTCACGATATCGGTTTCGAGCGTGCCCTGCTCGACTGGATGCTCAAGCACCGTACCCCGTGGCGACAGGCCCGGGCCGCTGCCAAGGGGATGATGAACTGATTCATCATTCCACTCCTTTAAGGAGGTCCCGAGAGACCCCCAAGGAACCATGAACAAACCCACCTCAACTGGAAAACAGGGCGCGGCGCACTCAGGTGCCGGCGAAGGTGTCCTTGTGATGGACGCCGATGCGATCCGCAAGGCGATCCGTCGCATAGCCCACGAGATCGTCGAGCAGAATCACGATCTCAAGCGTCTCGTCATTGCCGGGATCCCCACGCGCGGCAAGATCGTCGCGCGGCGGATCGCGACCCATATCACCGAGATCGAGGGAATAGCCCCTGCTCTCGGTGTGGTCGATGTTTCCATGCACCGCGATGACCTGGCCACGCGCCCTCGCGTGAGTGTGTTGGAACTCACCGAGCTCCCGCTCGATCTCGACGGCCGCCCTCTGGTCCTTATCGACGATGTCCTCTTCACGGGGCGCAGCTGCAGGGCCGCGATGGATGCCGTTGCCTCGTTCGGCAGGCCCTCCCGGATCCAGCTCGCCGCGTTGGTGGACAGGGGCCACCGCGAACTTCCGATCCGCGCCGATTTCGTCGGCAAGAATGTCCCGACCGCGTTTGATGACCGCATCAGGGTCCGTTTTGAGGAGACGGACGGAGTTCCTGATTCCGTCAAGCTCCTCTCCGCCGCACAGCCCTCCGCATGACCACGACACCGCACTCCTGGAAGCACAAGGATCTCTGCGCCCTTGCCGACCACACGGCCGGGGAGCTCCAGACCATCCTCGACACGGCCACCGCCTTCAAGGGGGTGGGGGAGAGGAATCTCAAGAAAGTCCCCGCGCTCCGCGGCAAGACACTGGTGAACTTCTTCGTCGAGCCGAGCACCCGCACGAGGATCTCCTTCGAGTTGGCGGCGATGCGCCTCAGCGCCGATGTGGTCAACATCTCCGCCTCCGCCTCCAGTCTCGAGAAGGGGGAGACACTCCTCGACACCGCCCGCAACCTCGAGGCCCTGCGCGCCGACCTCATTGTCATCAGGCACAAGTCCGCCGGAAGCGCGCGTTTCCTTGCCGACAGGATCGGTGCCTCGGTGATCAATGCCGGTGACGGCGCCCACGAGCACCCGACGCAGGGACTTCTCGACGCCTTCACCATCCGTGAGAAGCTCGGACGCATCGAGGGAGTCCGTGTCGCCATCGTCGGGGACATCCTCTTCAGCAGGGTGGCCCGCTCCAACATCCAGCTCCTGACCAAGCTCGGTGCCAAGGTCACCCTGGTCGGCCCGCCGACCCTTGTTCCATCAACCTTCTCCTCACTCGGCGTCGGGATCGCCCACAGTATCGACGAGGTGCTGGAGAGTTCGGATGTCATCAACCTTCTCCGCATCCAGCACGAGCGACAGAGGAAGGAATATTTTCCAGGGGTGGGGGAGTACACCGCCCGATTCGGCCTCACCAAGAAGCGTGCCGGTCGTCTCCGCGAGGGATGCCTGATCATGCATCCCGGACCGATGAACCGCGGCGTCGAGATCGACAGCGATGTGGCCGACGGTCCCGGCAGCGTGATCCTTGACCAGGTCACAAACGGCCTCGCCGTCAGAATGGCCGTCCTCTATCTCTGCTCCGGAGGAGCACCATTTGCCAGGATCGAACCCAACACCGACACACCATGACCGAATCGCTTCACATCAAGGGAGGGCGGGTGATCGACCCGGCCAACGGGGGAGACGGGATCCGCGATCTCTTTGTCGAGAACGGGATCATCGTTGACCGCAAACCTTCCGGTGCCGTCGAGATCGACGCCACGGGAAAGGTGGTGACCCCCGGCCTGATCGACATCCATGTCCACTTCCGTGAACCGGGACAGTCGCACAAGGAGACCATTGCCAGCGGCTCACGCTGTGCCGCGGCGGGCGGCTTCACGACCGTCGTCTGCATGCCCAACACCTCTCCCGTGGCCGACAGTCCCGCCACGATCGCCTGGATTCAGGAGAGGGCCGCCTCCACGGCCATCGTCAATGTCTACTGCACCGGGGCCATCACCCGCGGGCTTGCGGGGGAGGAGATGGCGCCGATCGGCGCCCTGGCCAATGCCGGCGTCGTGGCCCTCACCGACGACGGCCGTTGCGTCCAGAATCACGGCGTGATGCGCCGTGCGGTCGAATATGCCCGCCAGTTCGGCCTCCCTGTCATGGATCATTGCCAGGAGGCGACCCTGAGTGCCGACGGGGTCATGAACGAGGGGGAGTGGAGCACACGCCTCGGCCTGCCCGGTTGGCCCGCTCTTGCCGAGGATCTCATCGTCGCGCGGAACATCCTGCTCGCCGAGGAGACCGCTCATCCCATCCATTGTCAGCACATCAGCTCCGCGCGCAGTATCCGTCTACTGCGCGATGCCCGCCGCCGCGGAGTGCCGATCACCGCCGAGGTCTGCCCTCATCACATCTCCCTGACCGACGAGGGTCTCAAGACCTTCGACACCAACTTCAAGGTGAATCCTCCACTGAGGACCCCGGCCGACATCGACGAGATCATCGCCGGCATCGCCGACGGCACCATCACGATCCTGGCCAGTGATCATGCACCCCACGCCCCCTACGAGAAGGAGGTGGAACTCGACCGCGCCCCCTTCGGCATGCTCGGGCTCGAGACGGAGCTTCCGGTCTTCCTCGAAATCCTCCTGCATCAGCGCAAGGCCGTGACACTGCCCCGGATCATCGAGATGTTGACCATCAATCCGGCGAAGCTTCTCCGACTCGACCGGGGCACCCTTTCCACCGGTGCGGTCGCCGACATCACCATCCTCGATCCAGATCACGCGTGGACCTACGACAAGAACGACTCCCCGTCGCTCTCGAGGAACAGCCCGTTCCATGGATTCCCTCTCCGCGGCCGTGCTCTGACGACGATCGTCGGCGGCAAGCTCGTTTGGGATCTGGAAAGCGGGTTCAGGAACTGAGGTTATTCACAGGGATAAAGGGGATGAAAGGGATGGATGATCCGCTCTCGCCCAACTCCCATCTCCCGGCTCCCAGATCCTATCCTCCTTCAGTCTTCAGCCTAA
>JBEAOJ010000041.1:0-19254 GCA_041164985.1 Verrucomicrobiota bacterium
CCCCGTATTTTTTCCTGAGTTCCTGATTAATATGTTGGGCATCTCTACGCCGGAAGTACTGATCCCGGCGGCTGGTACAGATGACCATCCTTTAGTGCAACTCCTTGAAACGCTGGCCGAGCCGCTCAAATCAGCTTGATGAAGCGGTTGCCCGGGGCGGAGCGGACATGGCGGGCCAGCTCGAGCGAGAGCAACCGCGAGGAGACCGTTGCGGGTGGCAATCCCGATGTGGCGATAATGGCATCGACGGGGGTGGGATCATCACCGATCGCCTGGTAGACCAGAAGGTCGTCGCCCGAGAGATCGGCCCTGGGTTGGCTCTTGGCCAGTTCGGGCGGTGAGGCAAAAAGCATCGGGAGGTCGGAGAGGATGTCTCCGGCATCGATGACCAGCTTGGCTCCCTGCTGGATGAGGCGGTTGGAGCCAAGCGTCCCTGGATGATCGATCCGGCCCGGGACTGCGTAGAGGGAGCGTCCCTGATCCCCTGCTTCACGCGCGCTGATGAGGGCGCCGCTGTTGAGGCCGGCCTCCACCACGAGGAGACCGAAGGAGCAGCCGCTGATGATCCGGTTCCGCTTGGGAAAGGTTTGCTTGCCGGGAGTCGTCCCCATCGGGAACTCGCTGATCACGGCGCCGTTCCCCGCGGCGATCCGTTCGGCGAGGGGGATGTTTTCCTCGGGATAGATATGGGCAAGGCCGCTTCCCAGCACGGCCACGGTGCGTCCGTTTGCCGCAAGCGCCGCTTGGTGCGCGGCCGTGTCGATCCCGCGTGCCAGTCCGCTGTAGACCGTGAGTCCCGCGTAGGCGAGCTGGTAGCCGAGCTTCTTCGCCGACTCGGCGGCGTAGTGGCTCGCCTTGCGCGTCCCGACGATGCCGATCCCGTTCCGCTGGTCGCGCTCCTCCAGCTTCCCGAGCACATAGAGAACGATCGGAGGATCGTGGATTTCCTTCAGCAGCTCCGGATACTCAGGATCGATCTGGCTGAGGACGCGGGCGCCGGTTTTCCCGACCAGGGCAATTTCCGCATCGAGATCGGCGTGATCCCTCCACGAGGTGATGACGGAGGAGACCTCGGGGCCGATTCCCTCCACGCCGCGAAGTGCCGAAGCGCCGGCCTCAAGGATGGCGGAAAGCGACCCGAAGCGCTCGGTCAGCCGCCGCACCCGGACGGGGCCCACCTGGGGGAGCATGTTCAGGATGATGGCGGCTTCGGTGTCGGTCATGGGGAGGAAGAGGGAAGAAAGGTTGTTAGCGGTTTAGGCTGTAGGCTGTTAGGTCAGAGCCGTGTGAGACATTCGAGCCAATCAAAGAAAACTCAAGGGGCTTTCCTAAGGGGCGACTTCGCCGAGTCCCTAATAGCCATCAGCCTTCAGTCTAAACGCCTACTGCAATTCCTTCAGCACCGTCGTGAGATAGACCGGTTCGGGGTGGGAGTTGCGGTATTTCGTGATCTCGCTCCGGTTGAGCACCTGGAAGCCGTACCGCTCGAAGACCTTGGCGCCGCGCCGAGCTTCGAAGGTCACAACCTGCCCATAGACCTGACGGACTCCCTTGCCGCGTAGATGGTCGAGGTAGAGGTCCATCAATCCCTTGCTGTTGGCCAGCCCCTGCGCCTCGGGAAGGATATTGAAGTGGAAGTGGGCGCAGCGGCGGGGCGATTTCGGGACTTCGCGCCAGGAGTTGCGGAGGATCCAGCCGATGAAGTCGCGCGTGGCGCGGTTGTAGAAGGGGTACTTCGCCATGCCGCGCGCGAAGAGGGCGAGGTTGTTGAAGAGGTTGAAGAGCTGCTGACGGTAGGGGCGGTAGGAACCGAGGAGGTAGCCTTTCACGCCCCCCTCCTGCTCCAGAACGAAGGAGGACTCGGGCTCGATATCGGTGTAGTAGCGGGTGAGGTAGTCGGCGAAGAGCTCGCGGTCCTCGAAGACGGGGTCGATCGCCTTGCCCAAGAATCCCGTTTCGCAGCAGAGCCAGCGCACGGCCGCGCGGTCGCGGGGTTCGTAGCGGCGGATGATCACCTCGGTCGCGGGTAAAGGGACCGGAGTGTTCCCGGCGGGCAATGCTGCGGATTCGGAAGGCACAGTTGGGATTTCCTTATGGTTTGTACGAGGCGATGACCTCCCGGTAAACCGCAAAGAGACGGGCGAAGACCGACTTCCAGTCGTAACGAGTTGCGACGGCCGCTGCTGCACTCGATCCCGCGGCCGCAGTATCCCCGGAGGCGGCGTGACGGATCGCTCCGGCAAGCGCCACGGGATTGTCGTCCGAGGACCAGTTGTGGAGGCCGCTGAAATTGATCGCATCCATGTAACTGCCGCGGATTCCGACCACGGGTGTTCCGCAGGCCTGGCTTTCCAGCGTCACCAGTCCAAAGGTCTCCTTGACCCCGGGGTGGACGAAGAGATCGGCGGCCCGGTAGATGTCGGCCAGTTCCGCCGCGCCGTCGCAGTAGGGGGTCCAACTCACGCCGCCCGTTTCCTCGCGGAGGCGCTGAAGCGACCCGCGCAGCATCCCGTCGCCGATCACCGCGAGGTGAAAGCGTCCCGGCTGGCTCTCCTGCAGAAGGGTAAAAGCCTCGAGCAGACGACGGACATTCTTGTCGGGGTTGAGACGACCCACATAAAGGAGCACGGTTTTATCTTCCGGCCACCCGAGCCTGCGCCGGGCCGCGCGGCCCCGTTCCGCATCGGGATGGAAGATGCCGGTATCGACGCCCAACTCCAGCGTCTCGACATTCTCCAGGCCCCATTCGCGGAGCAGCTCCGAGAGTCCCTGGCTGGGAACAAGCGTGCGCTCGAAGCGGTTGTAGAGGGAGGTGACGTAGCGCCGCCCGATCTCCTCGGCCATCATCACGGAGATGGAGCCGAAATATTTCGCCACCGACCGGAGCACCGCGTCGGGAAAGTGCGAGTGGTAAAAGCCCACGGTCGGGATGCCGAGGGCGCGGCCTGATGCGAGTGCCTTCCAGGCGACCTGATAGGGATCCCCTGATTCGATCAGGTCCGGCTTCTCCCGCTCCAGCGCCTCCTCAACCAGAGCGAGATTGATCAGGGCCCGGTAGCGCGCGGTGCGCGAGACCAGCGGCGACTCGATCGTGTAGGTGATGCGGGCACCCTCTTCGCGGCGTTCGGTCTTCTCGCCGGGAATGATCAGCACGTGCCTGTGACCTCCGGACTCGAGATGAGCCGCCTTCTCCGCGACATACCGCCTCACCCCCCCCGAAAAGGGAGAGTAAAACTGGGTTAAATCACAAATGACCACGGATCAAAATTTAGAGAAGGGAGAACACCGAGCAGCGGGGGCTGCGGTGTAGCCTACGCGAAGCGTGGCCCGAAGGGCGAGGGCGTCGGGAGATGGCGAGGCAATAAAACTGAGTTAAATCACAAATTACCACTTGATATGACAGATTCAGAGGTGAATACCGAGTTGCGGGGGCTACGGTGTAACCTACGCAATTCGCCGCCCGAGGGGCGAACCAAACCCCCGTGAGGGTGTACGGTAGAGGGCGATGTAATCGCTCCACCAAGTAACCGCTCTCCGGGAGGAAAGTGGCATCAACCCATCGGGAGATGGCGAGGCAATAGATTTGAGTGAGATCGCAGATGACCCACGGATCACAATGTAGAGGGGGCAACACCGATCGACAGCAGTTGCGGTGTAGCCTACGCGAAGCGTAGTCCGAAGGGCGAGGGCATCGGGAGATGGCGAGGCAAAATCCTTGAACCTCAATGCAATGGCTCGACACCCTAATTAAGTTACTGACCCTTACCATCTGTTGCACGATGCTGGAATCCAAGAGGTTGAGCAGAAAAGAGCCAAGGAGTGGTTTTTTTTGATCAATGAGGGACATTAAGTCCTTTTCCGACCACCGCAAAGGGGCCTTTACTCTGTAAAGTGTGGTTTTGAGAAGTTGGCACGGCGTGTGCTTTAACTGATGCACGGGTTTTCAACCAAACCCTTGAAATCCCAAACCAACCTAAACCAACCATGAAAATGACCAAGACCATCGCCGCTCTCGCCCTCTGTGCGTTGACAGCTTCCTCAGCCGTTCAGGCGGGTGTGACAAACTCGACGAGCAAAAACTTCAAGCAACCCGTCATCGAGACACCGACGCCTGCCCTCACTGCCACCTTCACCGCGGCCTACGACAGCATGTACAACTTCCGCGGTATCGATTGGATCCCCAACACGGGCATGTTCGACTTCACGTTCGCTCCGTGCTGGCACATCACCGCCAACGACACGCTCACAATGCCGCTCTGGTTCTGCGTGGCTGTCGGTCAGTCCGGCAACTCGGCCCCCTACAACGGCAACCCCTACACCGAACTCGATATTCCGATCAACTACATGCACACCTTCGGAAATTTCGGCCTCGGCTGCGGGTACACCATGTACAACTACTTCAACTACGGATTCCCGAAGACCGGCACCCAATACACTCCGGGTGGCACGGGTATCCAGCACGAGGTGAACGTCACGATGAACTACACTGTCAAGACCGGTGCGGTTGCATGGACTCCCTCGATCACCTACTTCTACGAGCTCGGCCAAGCCGCTCCTTACAACTACGCCAGCATCAACGCCGGTTCGAGCTTCCTCAGTCCGGCCCTTGCTGCCTCGGTGCCCCTCTACAAGGACATCGTGAGCTTCAATCCCGTGACCCAGTACAATTTCTCCTTCGGGTACAACGTGGATAATCAAGGCAAGAAGGTCTTCGGATTCAACAACTGGCAGCTCGTGGCACCCATCACCTGGAAGATCACCAGCAACGTCTCCCTTACCGGATACGCTGCCTACACCTACCAGCCTGACCTGATGAACTCCGTTTCGCTCACCGCCACCCCGATCAGCAAGTTCTATTGCGGCGCGAGTGTCGGCTATTCTTTCTAAACTTCGAGTTGGTTACTGACAAGGGAGGCCCCGCCGGCAACGGCGGGGCCTTTTCTTTGGCTCCTCGTTGTTTGCAATGGGTTAAATTGGAATACAGAAAAAATATGGAACTCAGCCGTAACGATTGGTTAGCAACGGCCGGGCCAGCCAAATCAGGAATGGACGGAACTTGGCAGGCTTGCTGGGATTGAAGCCAAAGGAACCACGAAATACACGAAAAGCACGAACGACACGAAAAGATCCTGCTCGCGGAGGAGTGTTTTCGGATCCAAGGGGCGATCTACGAGGTGTATCGGGAGCTGGGCTCGGGATTCTTGGAGTCAGTCTATCAGGAATGCCTGGAGCGTGAGTTCGTCCGTAGCGGCATCCCTTTTGAAGCACAGAAAGAGCTGCCCATCACGTATCATGGAGTGAAACTCACCCAGTGTTTCCGCGCGGATTTCATCTGCTTTGAATTCGTCATCGTCGAGATCAAGGCCGTCCGGGAGATAGCCCCGGAACACAAGGCCCAAACCCTGAATTATCTCAAGGCAACCGGTCTCAATGTCGACCTGTTGGTGAATTTCGGATCACATCCCAAAGTGACCATTCAACGATTCGTCCACTGAGCGACACTCCCCGCTTCTCCCTTTCGTGCCGTTCGTGCTCTTCGTGGTTTTACTTAGACTTGGACACGAGTTTCGCGAGGTACTTGGCGGGCTCCTTGTCGAAATCGCCGAGGCACGATTTGCAGCAGAAGGCGACCTGCTGACCCTTGTAGTCAACCATCACCGGCTTGCCCATTTCACCAAGTTTTTCATCGGACACGATGCAGGTTGAGAGAGGGTAAGGTTTCGCCGCAGAAGCCGGATCGGTCGCATGGGCAACCGGTGCGGCGGCAATCCATCCAAGAGTGATGCCGGAAAGCGAAAGGCTCGTAAAGAACTTTTGAACTTTTTTAACGCCTCCCATGGTCTCAGGAATTCCCTATGCAAATCCCGGGTTTAATCAGCGTTTCCACAGGTTACAGGCCGAGACCAAACATGGTTTTTCCTTAACACCGGCTCCTTGGATTTTCGATTCAGCTTCTCTTTGAGAGAACGCCCCGCTCGTAGGAACGGACTTCGGCCATCCAGTCGGAGGGGACCTCCTGACGGTGGCAGAATTCCTGCCAGACCGCCCCGACAGGGAGGGTCTTGGACTCCTCCATGAGGGCCAGGCGCTCCCAGAGTGCGCCGGAGTTCTCGGCAGCGCGGAGTTTGCCGAGAGGTTGGAGAAGCGCATGGAGGAGTGCCTTCTGGGTGCTCCGGGTACCGATGACCCACGCTGCGATGCGGTTGATGGAGGCGTCGAAGAAATCGAGTCCGATGTGGGTGCGGCCGAGGAAGTCGCCGCGCACCAGTTCCTCCATGATGGCGATCGTCGGGTCATCCAGCAGGACGACATGGTCGCTGTCCCAACGCACGCCGCGGCTGACATGGAGCAGGAGTCCGGGAACAAACTGGAGGACGGAGGAGATCTTGTCGGCGATCTGCTCGGTGGGGTGGAAGTGTCCGGCATCAAGGCAGATCCGCTTCTGCCTCGTCACGGCGTATCCGAGGTAGAACTCGTGGGAGCCCACCACGTAACTCTCGCTGCCGATACCGAAGAGCTTGCACTCGACCGCGTCGAGGTTGAGAGTCGGGTCGATCTTCTCCGCAAAGACGGCGTCAAGCGAGGCCTCCAGCCGCTCGCGGGGCCCCTTGCGGTCCGCCGGAAGATCCTTCGAGCCGTCCGGCACCCAGACATTGGTCACGCAGGTCGATCCGAGCCGGCGGCCGATCTCGGCACCAATGCGTCGGCAGGCCTTACCATGCTCGATCCAGTAGTCCCGGATCCCTTGGTCGGGGCTGGAGAGGGTGTAGCCCGAGGAGGCCTTCGGATGGGCGAAGAAGCTCGGGTTGAAATCCATGCCGAGCCCCTGAGCCTTGGCCCAGTCGATCCATCCCTGAAACTCGGCGATGCCGTAGCCGCAGCGCTCCGTTTTCCGGCCCCCGAGCTCCGCGTAGCAGGCGTGGAGATTGAGACGGTGGCTCCCGGGAATCAGGGAGAGAGCTTTTTCAATGTCTTGGCGCAGCTCTTCCGGCGTCCGCGCCTTGCCGGGATAGTTCCCCGTCGCGGCCAGACCGCTTCCGGCAAGGTCGGCTCCCGCGTTCTCAAACCCGCCCACGTCATCCCCCTGCCAGCAGTGGAGGGAGATCGGAACGGATGTCAACCGGGCGATCACCTCCTCGGTGTCGACCCCGATTGAGGCGTAAGTTTCCTTGGCGAGTGTGTAAGCGTTCATGGTTTTCTTGTTGGTGTGGAGGGGTGTGAATGGGAGTTTTTCGTGGAGAGGTCCTAGCCTTGACCCTTGAGCCAGGTCCCGATGCCGATGATGACGGTGGAGAGGATCAGCGTGCCGATGCCCAAGGCGATGAGGGCATGGGTCTTTTTGCCGGCGCCCTTCCACTCGTGGAAGATCCATCCCCACATCGTGCTGAAGATAATGATGCTGGCCATGTGGAGCGTCCAACTGGCAAAGCCGAACCTGCCCATCTGGGTCTCACCCATCGTGTAGAAGAAGAACTGCAGGTACCAGATCGTCCCGGCCAAGGCGGAGAACGAATAGTTTCGCAGCATCGGCACCCTCGGGTCGCCGTCCGCGTGGTAGCCCGGGGCGGTCGCTCCATGCTCGCCGCCGGCTCCCGCCAGGGAGGGGTGTCCGTCGCGCACGGTGCCGCTCAGGTACTGGTAGGCGGTGCCGTTCCTGACATGCAGACAAGCGCACCAGAGGAAGTTGGTGGTGAAGCCGCCGAGCAGGACGACGACAAGCTTGGGCAGACCAGTCCAGATCCTGTCGGTGCCAGCCAGCAGTGAGGCCTCGCCGATCGGCTTCGCTGCCGTGAGGGCGAAGGCGAAGCAGGCGCTCATCACGCCAGAGAAGGTGGCGACAGCCATCCCCTTGGGGAAGTTGAACTCCTTGACGGCTTCCGTCTTCGTCGATTCGTCCATCTCCCGCTCCTTGTTGAGTCCGGCCATGGCAGCAAGTCCTATCCCCGCAAGACAGGCAAGAACACCGATCAGGGTGATCTGGCCGGGTAGAGTGGAGGCGATCTGGACGATCGTCTCGTCGCAAGGAATGGAAGGGATGAAGAGCTTGGCGACCGGCGGAAGTAGCGTCCCGAAGGCCGCGCAGTAGCCGAGGGCCAGACCCATGCCGAGCGACATGCCGAGATAGCGCATCGTGAGCCCGAACGTGAGCCCTCCCAGTCCCCAGAGGCATCCGAAGAGATAGGTCCAGGCAAGCGTGCAGCCTCCCTGGCGCGCGAGGACTCCGTGCAGGTCGCGGGTCATCAGGAGCGCGAGAAGCGACGGCATGATGATCCAGGAGAAGAAACCGCCGACCATCCAGGCGGTTTCCCAGGCCCACTTACGCACGAAGCGGTAGGGAACGTAGAAGCTTCCGGAGGCAAAGCCGCCAAGCCAGTGGAAGAAGACTCCGAGGAAGGGATTCATGACCGAGGGGAAGAGTGCGTCAGCAAACGGTCGTGATCTCCACGCCGAGAAGCCGTGCTATCTTGATCAGCTTGCCGGAGAGGTGACCCACGCCGACCGCACAGTGGTGAGCGGGTCCCTGCGCGTTCCACTCGTTCATAAAGCGGCGGGCTCCGATGGGGAACCTGTATCGGCTGTTGGTGTTCCCGATCTCTAGGATCGGTCCGGGAACGGACTCCCCCTCGGCGACGAGGAGCTTGAGCCGGTTGTCCACGGTCTCCAACACGCTGAGCAGGGTGACGGGACCGTACTTCACCGACATCTCCACGGAGAGGCCGCTCCCCACCTTGCCGTGGTAAACCGTCAGGGGGCGCACGCGGGTCGGTCCCTCGGCGATGGCGATGTGCCCCGGGCCGTCGTGCCCCATCAGGACGACATCATCGTTCCAGTCGACGGCGTAATACTCGGTGAAGGATCCGCCGGCACCCAGCAGATCCATGATCTTCATAGCCTGTACGTTCTTGATCTCGAGTTCCCCGGCGACGGGACAACCCCGCGCGGTGAGTAGCGAGTTGCCCAGGATGATGGAACTGACCGACTCCTCGTTCTCGGCAATGCCGGTGCCCATGTGGTAGTAGGCCAGGGAACCGAGCCGCTTCCCTCGGACGAGGCGGTCCAGGGCGACGGAGGTGCGGGCCGCCCGCAGCAACTCCTCAACGGAGCAATCCTCCCGGACATCAAACTCCCTGCGGAATTCCTCCACCCGCGCCTCGGCCTCGGACGTGCTGACATCGCGGCGCAGGGCGCTGAGTTCCTCAACCTCGAGGATCTCGATGTGAGTGCCGAAGACCGAACTCTGAAGGGTGAGGTCGGAGTAGATGTCGAGCATCCCGTTGTAATAATGGCCCATGACCCCGAGACGGTTGTGCTCCATCCCGTGGACCACGCGGGCGGCTTCGATCCAGTCGCCGATCTCCCCCCAGCACACGGGATCATCCTTGAGCCTTCCGGTGACCTGATGAAACGGTATCCGGGCTCGCGTCAGGACATTGGCAATCTCGGGCACCGGACACGCCCCGCAATGGGCCAACCATTCGCCGGTCATCGCCGTGCGGTCGCCCATGCGGTTGAAGGAGGAGTAGTCGATGGCCGCCTCCGGGGACAGGTTCAGCAGCACGACCGGCACCTTGGCGCGGCGCACCATGGGAAGGACGGTCGAGGAAAGGGCGTAGGTGGCCGCATGAATCAGCAGGAGATCGATGTCGGCCGCCCTCAACTCATGACCCGCGGCAAGCGCCCT
Organism: Verrucomicrobiota bacterium; assembly: GCA_041164985.1. Lineage (GTDB taxonomy): Bacteria > Verrucomicrobiota > Verrucomicrobiia > Chthoniobacterales > UBA6821 > UBA6821. The sequence goes on from JBEAOJ010000041.1 coordinate 9,683, forward strand.
CTCCGGGGAATCAACGAGGCCAAGATTCACGATCTGCACGCCTGTTCGCACGAGCTTTGATCCGATCAGCGCCGTGTAACCCTCCAAGCGTTCCTTCAGGCCCGGAAACTGGGGCCAGTAGGTGTCGAGTCCGATTCCGACAAGTCCAATGCGGGCGCTGGCGCTGGAGGGGTGATACATCCGTACAAAGTAACAGGTGGCCACCGTCGGGGAATGCGGATAATGATCTTTTTCATACAGAATATGACCAACCTCTCCAAGAGGGATGAGCGGACGAAGGATGACTATTTCCGCTATTTTCCCGACACCAAGGACCTCGAACGCTGGGGCATCTGGGTCTCCGCTTCCGGCATCGCCACCGTGGCGCCGGGGAACCCTTACCCTCCGCTCCCCCACCCCGGGGACCATCATTTCGACTGGGAACGGGGACGGGTCTTGGAATCCCTCCAGATCGTGATGGTGACTGCGGGCGAAGGACTCATCGAAACCCGGCAGACCGGCGCAAAGCGGATCGGCGGGGGGAGCGTCATCCTCCTTCGCCCCGGCGTATGGCACCGCTACAAGCCCGACCCGGAGACGGGTTGGAGGGAAAGCTGGATCGAGATGCGGGGGCGGGTGGTCAAGGATCTCCTTCAATCCGGAACCATTCCGGACGGACCCTTGCTTCGGGGAAGCCGGATCACGTCGCTTCTCGAGGAACTCCTTGAGACAATCCACAGGAGGACGGGCGCGGGAACCCCCACCCACCGGCCGGAACTCTCGGCGGAGGCGCTCAGGATGCTGGCGCTCATCTCTGGCATGGAGGCGAAGGAACCTGCGGTGGAGACCCTCCGCGCGGCCGTCACGCGGGCCGAACACCACCTGGCCGAACACCACGCCGAATCCCTCGACATGCAGGATATGGCAAGGATGCTCGGGGTCTCATATTCTAGCTTTCGCCGCGCCTTCCGGAAAGAAACAGGCCTCTCCCCCTGGCAGTATCTCATGAGCGTCCGCCTGAACCGGGCGCGCCGACTGCTCTCCTCACGCGGGACCAAGCTCGAGTCGGTAGCGGCCGCCGTCGGGTTCAGCTCCGCCTTTCACCTCTCCGCGGCATTCAAAAAGGCCTACGGAGTTTCACCCGGCAACTGGAGAAAACAGGATCGCTGACTCGGGTCAGCCGCCATTGCGTGCAGAAATGCTCAGATTTTCCGTGCCGCCCGGCGCCAGGAGGAGCTCCCTTTGGATGCGGAGCCAGGCGCGTGAGCTTTAACAAATAACCGCCTTCGGGTGATGGCGACGGGATTCACCACATTTCAGCCCCTACAGTCTAAAAACCTACAGCCTAATCAGCTTCCTCGTCTCTTCGGACGAGGAGAGAGATGCCCCGCGGTGCCGTTAGGTCGCGATCCCGTTCCCAATATAGGTAAGGGTGGAGACCTCCGAGCGGACCGCTGACCTCCAGTGAAGGCCTGTCATTGTTCCGCGCGGTTCAGCCTCCGGTTTGATCACATCGGATCGGGAGCATACAGACCGAATCCCGAACACCGCAGGGCAAATTCAAAATGTGGGAGAGATCGACAACCATGTTGATGGTTCGAAGATTCAGCCTCGGATCTCGGCACCAGCCGATTCCCGAAGCCGGGTGACGATCCGCGCGAGCGCATCGTTCACCTCTTCCGTGGTCAAGGTTCGGTCGGCGTGCTGGAAAGTCAAGGCAAGGGCCAGGGACTTTTTGCCGAGGGGAACCTTCTCACCCTTCGGATCGCTGAAGATGTCGAACGGAATGATGCCGGTCAGCAACTCCTCCTTGGCGGCGAGGGCCGTCTCCTCGACAACGGCGTAAGGCACGGCTGCATCGAGGAGCAGTGCGAGATCGCGGCGGACGGAGGGAAACTTAGGGAGGGCGGCGGTCCCCTTGGAGACGGCGGCGGTTGAGGATTTCTCCAGAGGCGCGAGATCGAGTTCCGCGACAAGGATCTGTCCTTGGTGGCCGCCGACCATCACCTCGCGGGCATCGGCGGGTGAGAGGATGCCGAGGAGGCCGGCGGGCTTGCCGCTGATCAGGATCTCGAGGGCCAGAGGAAGCCGCGCATGGCTTGCGGCGCGGAAGGTGACGGCACCAAGCCGGGAAAGCACGCCCTTCAGGTCGAAGAGGTCGAGCGGGCGGGCGGGCTCGCCGCGCCAGTTTTCACCATGAACACGCCCCGTCATCACGAGACCGAGACGGAGGCGCTCCTCGGCCTTGTTCTTTTCCGGGGTCTGGTAGACGCGGCCGATCTCGAAGAGTCGGACCGAATCGGCACCGTGACGGAGATTGCGGGCCACGGAATCGAGCAGGCCGGGGATCATGCTGCCACGGAGAGTCGAGTGTTCCTCGCCCATCGGATTGCGGACGGCGATCACACCTCCGGTGGAGAAGGCTTCCTGGTCACGACTCCCGGTCAGGGTGCCGCTACGGGCCTCATGGAATCCCGCTCCGGCAAGTCGGCGGCGCAGGCCGAGCGCGAAGTCATAGGAACGGTCCGCCTCGCTGGAAAAGGCGGCCCCCGCATGGAGACGGGAGGTGATGTTGCCGATGCCGTGGAGGCGGGCTACCTCCTCGATGAGGTCCACCTCCCGGGTCAGATCGTTGCGCCAGGCGGGGATCTCAAAGCCATCAGGGACCTGCCTGAGACCCAGCTTGGCAAGAAGGGCGGCGATGCCGGCATCATCAAGATCGATGCCGAGGAGCGAGCGGACACGGTCGCCCCGCAGTGTCACCACGCGCGGCGAGGGAAGCAATCCTGCGACGGCCAGATCGGGGGAGGCGGTTCCACCCGCGATCTCCAGGATGAGTGCGGTGGCGCGCGCCGAAGCGGCAAGAGCACCCGCGGCATCCACGCCGCGCTCGAAGCGGTAGCTGGAATCGGTCGAGAGTCCGTGAGCCCGGGCGGCGCGACGGACGACACCGGGCGTGAAGACGGCGCTCTCCAGCAGGATGGAGGTCGTGCCTTCGGACACACCGCTCGCCTTGCCGCCGGTGATTCCAGCCAAAGCAAGAACCCCCTGAGCTCCCTTGGAGTCGGCAATGACGGGATCGCCGGGCGTCAGCTGATGCTCCGAACCATCGAGGGCGGTGAACTTCTCCCCCTCGGCGGCCATGCGGACGACCAATGGTCCCGAGACCGTTCCGGCGTCAAAGGCATGAAGCGGCTGTCCCGTCTCGAACATCACGAAATTGGTGACGTCGACGATGTTGTTGATCGGACGCAATCCGACGGATTCGAGACGCTTGCGGAGCCACTCGGGACTGGGGGCGACCTTCACACCGTCAATGCGGCGCACGCTGTAGAAGGAGGATGCGTCGTGAGCGGCAATGGCAGCGACGGAAGCATCCTCTTTCGTGGAGGGAAGGGCGGGGGCGGGACTGATCAGTTCCCCGCAGTCGAACGCGGCGGCCTCACGGGCGACGCCGAGGTGACCGAGCCAGTCGGGACGGTTCGGCGTGATCTCGATCTCAAAGACCTCCTCGGCGGGAAACAGCTCCGTCAGCGGTGTGCCGATCGTGGTCGCGGGATCAAGAATAAGCAGCCCGTCGGCGCCTTCGCCGAGACCCAGTTCCTTGGAACTGCACATCATCCCCTCGCTCTCCACGCCGCGAAGCTTCCCGACCTTGATCTTGAAGTCACCCGGCATGACGGCACCGGGTTGCGCGAGCGGCACCTTGTCCCCGACCTTGTAGTTCTTGGCGCCGCAGACGATCTGGCGCGGCGTTCCACTTCCGTCATCGACCTTGCAGACGCTGAGGCGGTCGGCATTCGGGTGCTGGACCGACTCGAGGATCCGGGCGGCGACCACCTTGGCGGTCGTGACGCCGTTGGACTCGACGGCCCCCACCTCGAGTCCCGCATCGGTCAGGATCCGCGCGATCTCGGAGGCCGGTTTGTCGGTGCGGAGATGTTCCTTCAGCCAGGAGAGGGAAATTTTCATGCCGTGAATCGCGAAAGGAAGCGAAGGTCGTTCTCGGTGAGCATCCGGATGTCGGAGACGCCTGTCAGGTTCATGGCGAGGCGGTCAAGGCCGAAGCCGAACGCAAACCCGCTCACCTTCTCCGGATCGTAGGCGCAGTCACCGCGCTGCCTGTTGACCTCCTCGAAGACGGCGGGATCGACCATGCCGCAGCCGGCCAACTCCATCCACTTGCCGCCGAGGGCCTCGGTGCGCAGATCGATCTCGTAGCTCGGTTCGGTGAAGGGGAAGAAGTGGGGGCGGAACCGGATCTCGGTGCCGGATCCGAAAAGCTCGCGGAAGAAGAATTCGATCGTCCCCTTCAGGTCGGCGAGGCTCACGCCGGGAGCGACATAGAGCCCCTCCATCTGGGTGAACTGGGCCAGATGCGTGGCATCGACCTCGTCGCGGCGGTAGGCGGCGCCGGGGGCAATGATGCGGATCGGGGGCGGATTGGCCACCATGGTCCTGATCTGGATCGAGGAAGTGTGGGTGCGGAGAAGCCGCCCGTCGGGAAGATAGAAGGTGTCCTGCTCGTTGCGCGCGGGATGGTCGGCGGGGGTGTTCAGCGCGTCAAAGCAGTGCCACTCGGTCTCGATGTCGGGGCCGTCGGCGATGGCGAAGCCGAGCCGGTGGAAGATCTGGACGGCGCGGTCGACCAGCAGGGTGAGCGGGTGGAGCGACCCGGCCTCGGGAGACGTGCCTGGGAGGGATGCGTCGATGGAGGCGAACGCGGCCGCGTCGGCCTGCGCGGTGAGGGCGTTTTCCTTCTCCTCAAGGGCTGCCGTGACAGCGGTGCGCAGGTTGTTGAGAAGCTTCCCCATGACGGGTCGCTCCTCCTTGGAGAGGGTGCGCATTCCCTCGCTGAGCAGCGAGACGGAACCGGTCTTGCCGAGGAAGCGGACGCGTGCCTCCTTCAGCGCGGCGGCGTCGGACGCTCCCGCGATTGCGGAGAGCGCCTCGACCCGGAGTTGCTCGATCTGGGTTTCCACGGAAAGGGATCCGGGGGAACTCCCGGCGAGCAAGAAATCAGGCGGCTTTGGCTTTCGGTGCCTTCGGCTTGGCCTCGAGGGAGAACTTGGCCTTGGCAACGATCTGGGCGAAGGCGCCCTCGTCCTGGATCGCGATGTCCGAAAGGACCTTGCGGTCGAGCAGGATGTTGGCGGCCTTGAGGCCCTCGATGAAGCGGTTGTAGGTCATCCCCTGGGCACGCACGGCGGCGTTCAGACGGGTGATCCAGAGCGAGCGGACGTTGCGCTTGCGGGTCTTGCGGTCGCGGTACGCCCAGTACTTGCCCTTCATCCGGGCATCCTTCGCGTAGCGAAAGAGTTTGGAACGGCGGCCGCGGTATCCGCTGGCCTCTTCGATGACCCGCTTGCGACGTGCGCGGCTGGCGGGTGAATTGGTGGCTCTAGGCATCTGTCATTCCCGCCGCTGTGACACGGCGGGCCTCTTCGGGCAGGCTGTTTGTTGTGTTTCGATCCGGGATCTCACCCGCCCGGGCAGGCCGGAATATTCCGGCCAGATCCTCGGATCGTATGTCTCTGGTCGTTTACCTGAGGCCGAAAGGCAGGTTCGCCTTCACGCGGGCCACGTCGGTATCATCGACGACGACCTGTTTGCCGAGCTTGCGCTTGCGCTTGGAGCTCTTGGACTGGAGAAGGTGACGCCGACCGGCCTTCGACCGAACGACCTTGCCCGTGGCGGTAAGCTTGAAACGCTTGGCCACGGACTTCTTGGTTTTGCTGCGGGCGATGGCTTTTGGCATGGGGGGTGGAAGATTTCAGAGTGAGGGCTGCTTGGCAACTATAAAAAGGGAAAAGGTGAAAGGGGGTTAGGCTGAAGGCTGAAGGGTTTGAACCCGGATTATGCGATAGCGTGCCGGCAACAGATTTGGGCGCTTCACCAGGATGGTGAGTCGTGGAGGCGTTAAAACAGTTAGAACGTGAAAGGGTTAAAATGAGACCCCAATCCAATTCAGCGTGATTCGGGAAGGCCATCCCTCTTGTGCCCTTATGCACGGTGTCCCGCGGGATCCCCGGCTCCACATTGTAACGTTTCAACCCTTCTAACGTTTTAACTCCTCGCCCTCCCGCACTGCGGGTCCTCATGCAAATTTTGGGTCGAAACCACTAATGGTCGGCGACCCTACCTTGACCAGGTGGGCTCGGTGACTTTGCCGAGGCCGCTCACGACGGGCGTGGACTTTCCGGTCGGGACATCGAGCAGGGAGATGGTGCCGCCGGTGCTGTAGACGAGATGGCGGGAGTCGGCGCCCCAGACGGGGTTCTCGCCCTGGGCGACGATGCGGGCCCCGCCGCCGCTGCCGAGGTCCATGACAGCGATGGCAAACCCTCCGCCGGAGCGGACATTGAAGGCGAGGCGCTGGCCGTCGGGGGACCAACTCGGCTCGGTGCAGTATCCGAACCCGGTCGGAATCATCCGTCCGCCACCGCCACCCGCACCGATGCGGTAGAGCTGGGGCGATCCGCTCTCGTCGCTGGAATAGATGATCTCGCCGCCGTCGGGGGACCATGCCGGCGAGGATTCGCAACCGCGGGTGCGGGTGAGCCGGCGCGCGCCGCCGCCGAGGCCTATGATGTAGAGTTCGGGATTCCCGTCCTTGCTGACGGAGCAGGCAAGCTGGCCGCCGTTGGGCGAGAATCGTGCGCCGGAATTGGTGCCCGGGAACTTCACGAGACGGACGCGGGAGCCGGTGGCCAGATCGATGACGTAGATGTCGGCGTAGCCGGCCTGATACCCGGTGTAGGCGAGTTTGCGGCCGTCGGGACTGAGGGCCGGCGAGACGCTCAGGCCGTTGTCATGGGTGAGTTGGCGGCCGTTGGCGCCGTCGTAGTCGGCAAGGTAGACTTCCTTGCGTCCGCTGCGGTTGCTGATGAAGGCGATGGTGCTCGAGGCGATGCCCTTGTGTCCGGTGAGGGTCTCGACGATGTCATCCACGAACCTGTGCGCTGCGACCCGGGGCGAACCGCTGTAGCTCTTGGAGAGAACGACCTCGTTCCCCTTGGTGACCTTCCCCTGCAGCACGCCGCCGGCCGCGGTGCCGCTCACGGTGAAGCTGGCCATGCCGGGCTGCACGAGGGCGAACCATCCGGCGAGGCCGAGGTCGTTCTGGACGACCTTCGAAACGGCCGGCCCGTCGCTGCCGCCGATGCCGGAGAACGCCACGTTCAGGGCATCGCTCTTGCGGACGGTGATGGTCGGCGCCTCGGCGGCCGCGGCCATCGGCGCGCCGGCAACAAGTGCGAGGAGAAGCAGGAGGAGTGTGTTGTGGAGACGTGCCGTGATCATGGGATGCGTGGTTGTTGTTTTGGCAAAGAAAGGGTGTTTGGCAAGAGCGCTGTGGGGTTGGTCACGAACGGTAACGGGTGCGGGTCGCGCAGGAGCCCAGGATCTCGAGGCGGACGGAGAGCCTGCGTGCACCGGCCAGCGCCTTGCGGACCTTCGGTTCGGCCTCCGCCCCCTCGACCTCGAGGTAGAAAACATAGGTCTCCGGCCGGCCCGGGACGGGGCGCGAGACGATGCGGCAGAGGTTCACTCCGGCGCGGGCGAACGGGCCGAGAAAACGGTGAAGGCTTCCCGATGTTTGCGGAAGCGCCGCGACGATGGCGGTCTTGCGGCGGGTTTTTCCGGAAGCGGGCGCTTTTGCGGCGACCTTGGAATTCGAAGGCGCCGCGGCGATCACGAAAAAGTGGGTCACGTTCACCGCCTCGGGACGGACGGGGAACTTCAGGATGGAGAGACCATAGAGTTCGGCGGCTCCGGGGGCCGCCAGGGCGGCCGAGGTGGCGGAGCGTGCGGCTTTCCTGGCGGCCTCGGCCGTGCTGGAAGACTCGACCATCGTGACGCCCGGCAGATTCCGCAGGATCCACTCCCGATGATGGCGGAGCGGCATGACATGGGAATAGAGGGTTCTCAGGGCGGCAAACTTCGCCCCTTTCTTTCCAAGCAGCGCGAGCCGCACATCAAGGGCCAGTTCCTCCGTGACAAAGAGATGGCCCGCCTCCTCGATGAGAAGATCGACCGTCTCGGTGATGGTTCCCCCGGAGGAGTTCTCGATGGGCACAATGCCGGATGCTGCGGCGCCCGATCGCACGGCGTGGAAGACTTCGCTGATGGTTGCGCAGGGAAGGCCCTTCCCCTTGGGATAACGGCGCAACGCCACGAGATGAGAGAAGGTCCCCTCGGGGCCAAGGTAGGCGACGGCGGCTGATGGCATGACCGGATGATTTATGCTGTCTGGAGGGACGCGGGGCAAGTGCATCCGGATCCCGATCATCGGGGGAGCAGTGCGTCCGTGTTGATTTCCTCCCCCGCCGGGAGCAATAAAGAGGGGTGAGGTCGACACCCCATTTGCTTCTCCCGCTTCTCCTTCCTGCACTTCTTGCAGGTGGATGCTCCCTCATCCCCATCCGTGGACAAAAGCCCCCTCAACCCTCCCAAAGCCCTTCGAAATCGCCGTCGGGCTTTCTTGCCGTCCTCTCTCACCCCTTTGGAGTGGGGCGCCCCAAACCGACGCCACCTCCGAAGGCGGTGCCTCTCCGCCATATCGGGACGGTACGGACCCTCGCCAACGACGGAAGCTACGTCATCGCGGAACTGGAACCGGGCATCATGGTCGCGACGGGCATGGAGTTGCTGGTTACGGCCACGGGCGGGGACCCTGCCCGTCTGAAAGTGGCCGAAATCCAGCCCCCCTACTTCGTGGCCGACATCCTCAGCGGTCACCCGGAACAGGGGGATCTCATCCAGCAGTGAGCGTGATTTGGCTCGCGGGTAGGCCGGATTGACTCCCGTCCCTTTTCGCGCCAGCATCATTTTTTGTTAATCACCTTAAAGATTAAGGATTAATGATCCATGAACCCTTCCAAGGAACAACCGCTCAACCTCGACGAGATCGGCTCGCTGGCCGACATCATCATGGTCATGCAGCGCCGGTTCATGGCGAGCCTCATGGGCGAACTGGCACGGGGGAAGGTCTCCTTTCCCCAGTTCTTCCTGCTGGGGCACCTCTGCGCACAGGGGGGAACCGGCATGAGCCGCATCGCGGAACTGATGAACCACAGCACCCCCGCGGCGACAGGCCTCGTCCAGCGCCTGGAAAAGCTCGGCTACGTCCGCCGCAGCCATGAAGCTGATGATCGGCGCAAGGTGACCGTGGCGGCCACACCGAAGGGGAAGCGCCTGGTCGAGGGCATCCGGCAGGAAATGATCGGCAACCTGGAGAAGGTGATGGGCCTTCTGGATCCCAGGGAACAAAACGCTTGGTTGGACATTTACCGGAAAATCCACGAATACTGCACCTCCTGCCACCGATGAAACATCCCGCTTTCCTTCTTGCCGCACTCTGGGCAGGGCTTTCCACAGCCCTTGTCGCCCAGCAACCGGCCGCCAACGACGCCAGTATCCAAGGGATCTCAGTGGGGGCCCAGGCTCCCGTCGAGGCCGGAACGAATCTCCCAATCGGGGCGACCAACCTCCCCTCCTCTTCCGACCTATCCCCGACCGGAGCTTCGGTGATTCCGGAGCTTGCCACCAATCCCCCCCTCACCCCCGAGGGACTGAATGCCGGCACGAACAGC